>JBCCIH010000079.1 GCA_039028315.1 Thermodesulfobacteriota bacterium
AATTGAGCCGACGAACTCACCTTCTGACAGGGTAATATGGGTGCCGATTGACCAGTTCTATCAAATTTCCGGCCATGTTCTAAGGGGAGCCGGAGAAGTATACGAACCACAGCCGGGCCAGGAGATACCTGATAAACACAAGGAAGTAAGTGCGGTGATGCTAAAGTTAAAGACGCCTCAGGCAGGTTTTCTTCTTGACAGAACCATTAATAAACAAGGAAATGTCGCTACTCTAGCCTGGCCTATCGGAAGGGTTATGGCAGAACTATTTGGAAAACTAGGATGGATCAATAAGATCCTAACTTTAGTTGCCTATTTAGTGATTTTGGTTGCTGCGGGATCTATACTTTCTAGCATCTATAACACAATGAATGAACGCAAGCGCGAGTTCGCAATTCTAAGAGCTCTTGGAGCTAAAAAGAATACAATATTTACTGCTATAATATTAGAATCATCCACTATAGCTACAATCGGCGCCTTGTTCGGCTTTATAGTCTACGCATTAATTTTAGGTAGTGCAGCAATAATCATAAGACAGCAAACAGGTGTTGTGCTTGATGTCTTTAAGTTAGATTGGATCTTACTACTAACGCCTATATTTATGATTATAATTGGAGCAATAGCTGGAATAATTCCTGCAATAAAGGCTTATTCAACCGATGTTGCAACTAATCTGGTGCCTGCAAGTTAATATAAAGAGAATTCAATACATTTATATGTATTAAGGAGATAAGCTATGAAATCAATCTATGCAATAACTGTAATTGCGATTTTAACAATCTTTGGTTTAGCTTCCGTTGCTGATGAGGAGCATCATCATCACAAGCACCATGCCCCTCACGACGGTACATTGGTAGTACTAGGTGAGGAATTTGCTCATCTGGAATTTGTTCTAGATAAAGAAACTGGGAACATTACGATATATGTATTGGATGGTGAGGCGGAGAATCCAATACGTATAGAGCAGCAAAGCATTGAACTAAAAATAGTTACAAAAGAAGATAACAGTAAGACTCAGATCTCTATATTAGAATTTAATCCGGTATCCAACGTACTCACGGGTGAGAAAAAAGGCGATTCTTCTGAATTTTCAGCTCAATCAGATCAACTTAAAAATCAGAACAGTTTTGATGCAGTTATCTCTGAGATTACAGTGAGTGGAGTTGAGTTCAAACAGGTGGAGTTCGGTTTTCCGGAAGGTAATGAATAAATCAATATTATAATTTAAACTATTTAGGAAATGACTGGTAAAAAAAATATACAATGGAGTAGAGTTATGGTCAGAGTTCTAATGATTTTTTGTCTGATATTCCTTGTTGCATTAGGTGTCCACTACAGACCAACTCAAAATTTTGATTACTCATCGCCTGCTAATGCTGTCCAGACAGTAAACGGGCTAACTAAAGTCAATTTCGATTTTTTGGGTGGATACAGATATGAGGGAGAAAAAGATATACCTCCAACAGTAAAAGAGCTCGATGGAAAAAGGGTTGAAATTAAGGGATTTATGCTCCCGATAGACTTTGATGGTGCGGTTGTGACTAGTTTTATGCTAATGAGTACTCAGGCCGGCTGCTGCTTTGGTGTTATACCCAGGGATAATGAGTTTGTTTATGCTGAGTTCCCCAAGGGTAAATCTACAAAATTTCTAATTGATGTTCCTCTAAATGTAACTGGGGTGCTTCACATCGGGCGAGACACTCTAGTTGGGGGCGTATATTCGATGACTGTTGAGAGCGTAAGAAAGGATTAGTCATCATCATGATACGGTCTTGCACATGAAATTTTTTTGTATATGAATTTAATTCTCTAGGCAAGTGTTACATATACCTGAGAAATAAAAAATGTGGTCTGTAATCTTGTAATCAAATTTATCCTCTACATTATCTTGTATTTTTTCTGCAAAGCAATCATCAAATGTTTTTATTTCAGTGCATTCTTTGCAATATATGAAATGAGAGTGTTCCATTTTAGCACTATAAAAATAATTTCCTTCCGAAGAAAATGAAATAGTCTTCACATATTTATTTTTGCATAAATAATCAAGGGCCCTGTATACGGTTGAGAGGTTGGGTTTTGATTGAAGCATCTGATATATCTCTTTGGCTGTTAGCGGCTGTTCTGATTGCTCAATGTATTTGAGTATTTCCTTTCTTAAGTTAGTAAAACCTCTTTTCATCACATGACCTCATAATATTTTGTCTATGTCTGTAAGACTTCAACTTAGGACCAAATAACAAGTCTATTAATACAAATCTTACTAAAACTTACATTGGTTTTCGGCCTTTTATCTAATACCATTTTAGCATAATGCGAATTCTTTGCGCAAATCATTTGCATATCTGTTTTGACATGATATCATTTCTGAAACCAACATGCAAATGGTTTGCAATATCAGTTGGTGGAAGAATATAAAATGAAAAAAAATTCATACGATGTAGTAATTATTGGTGCAGGAGCCGCGGGTATTGGAGTCGGCGCTTTGCTTCAATTGCTTGAGATAAATAATTTCGTAGTGCTGGAGCGCCAAGAGATAGGGGCCTCATTTGGCATGTGGCCTCAAGAGATGAAATTTATATCCCCATCATTTCCAGGTCATGGATTTGGAGCGCTGGATTTAAATGCAATCGTTCCTAATACATCACCAGGACATGTTTTAAAATCAGAGCATCCGAGTGGAAAAGAATATCAAATATATTTACGCAGTGTCGCTAAGCATTTTGAACTGCCTGTAGAAACGGGTATTGATGTGCTAAGTCTTCAAAGACATTCTTCAAAACGTAAAGGGTTTACTCTAGAGACAAACCAAGGGACTATATCGAGCCGTACAGTAATATGGGCGGCAGGAGAGTTTCAGTACCCAAACCTAAATTCAATTCCTGGGGCCGAGCACTGTATTCATAATTCAACTGTGAAATCATGGAAGGAGTATAAGGGAAAGGATTACATAGTTATAGGAGGTTTTGAAAGCGGAATAGACGCTGCTGTAAACCTTGCTCTTAATGGAAATAAAGTAAGGGTTTTTGACAAAGAGGAAGCATGGAATTCAGAAAGCAGCGATCCTAGCTGCAGCATATCAACTTATACATACGAGCGTTTAAGATGGGTTATGGATAAAGGATTAATTACACTTCATGGCAATTCCACAATCAAAAAGATCGAAAAGTCTGGTGATGGTTTCATCATCACCAACGGCAAAGAGAAAATACGTACGAAAAACCCCCCAGTGCTAGCGACTGGATTTAAAACAAGCTTAAGCTTGATACGCGACCAATTTGAATGGGAGGAGAAAGAAAATTACCCACTTCTTACCGAAAGTGATGAATCTACAATTACTCCTGGCCTATTTCTTGTAGGTCCCAATGTAAGACACGACGACTTAATATTTTGTTTCATTTACAAATTCAGACAGCGTTTTGGTGTTGTAGCCCAAGAAATTGCAAAACGTATCGGTCATAAGGATATAGATACTTCTGTCTTTGATTTTTACAGGGATAAGGGGATGTTACTCGATGATTTGTCTTGTTGTGGAGACGAGTGTGCTTGCTGATGAATGAAGAGGAAATCTCATACTCATGATAAATCAAAAAACTTACAAACAATTGATCCGCGGCCTGGAGCAGCAGCTTTGGTTCTTTGGCCAGGACACAGCAGTTCGTGAAGACAATCTGTTTGAACAATATGGATTTTCCCGCTACCGCACCCCGGGGCACGGTGGAAGCAGTCGCTATAAAATAACTTGGTGTGATAGAACCGTGGATCTTCACAGTTTTTGTGTCGGTATCTATGGAGATAATCATGATGGGTTTCTTTTTGTACGCGCACATGACCAAGCCTACTGTTACCTTGGCGAAAAGCCTCCCCTGCCGGGCCGTTATCGAAGTTCTTTTCTAATGCTTCCTAAGGATAAAGAGAGTAAAGGGCGTTTTTATGAAGCTTCTTGCGAATTTCTGGAGTGGATTGAAGATTATGAAAGCTGGATTGATGCGACTTATGGAAAGGGCTATCGTCTGGATTGTTATGCACGATATCACCGCAAATGGCTGGCGCCGGATCAGGCACGTAAGTGGTTTCGAGAGTACAGAGAATCGCAGAGCAAGATAAAAGTATCTAAGACAGCATAAACTTTAAATATGACAACTATGGCTTCAGTAGTATTAACAGGACTTGAATCGTCAGGTAAATCATCGATCTTTCGAGGGCTTACGCGAGGAATGAGAGGGGAAGAATCCAACTTCCGGGGCTCAACTGTAATGGTTCGTCAATGTTACTTGCCTGAATGCGAGTGTAATCTTTTGGATACGCCAGGCATACGTATACAAAGCGACAGCCAGACAACTCGCCTTGCATTTGAGCAGGTAGATTCATCAGATACGGTTCTTATAGTTGCTCGTGGTACACATATTCAAAGTGAATTAGAAACTATTTTTCATGAACTCAAAGAAAATCTCGTAAACAAACAAGTGGCAATTGCGATTACTTTTGAGGACAAAGCACCTTTAGGTATTTATAAAGCTGCAGAGCATTATGAGGAAACTCTCGGCATTCCTGTTGTGGTGTTGAATGCACGCAGTCTTAGTGAAAATAATCGTGTTCGGCTGATTGATCTTATTCAACAGGCTAAGAAATTCGACAATATCCTACCTATCATAACTGCGCCTGAGGGCATTATTACAATCACGCCGCAAACTACATGGTTTGAAAACCGTACGCTTGGTTCTTTTCTAGCTCTTTTAACCTTGCTAGCCTTTTTTGCACTACCGGTGATGGCTGCTTATTATCTCGCTTCATGGCTCCAGCCTATTGTTGATGAGGCATTAATTACGCCACTTAAAACTTCACTACAAGGACTACCTATTTTGATCCAGACAATTCTAATTGGAGATTATGGCGTTCTGACACTGGGTTGGTATTCATTTCTTTGGGCTTTTCCAGTGGTTGCTTTCATTGGGTTAAGTGTAGGGCTTTTGGATGAGACAGGATTAAAAGACAGGATAACTGCTGCTCTTGATCCTTGGCTCAGAAGAATTGGATTGAGTGGAAGGGATTTGGTCCCCGTTCTTACAGGGTTTGGATGTAATGTTGTGGCTGTCTTTCAAAGCCGTTCTTGCAGTTCATGTACGCGTAATAATTGTATTTCCATGATTGCTTTTGGTTCAGCATGTAGCTATCAAATCGGAGCCTCGCTTTCACTATTTGGTTCGTCAGGAAACCCGTGGCTTTTCATGCCTTATCTTGCTGTGCTTTTTATAGTTAGCGCTGTTCATACGAGAATCTGGTATGGCGCACTCCCAGAGGATTTCTCTTCTTCATTAAATGAAAGGGCATTTCTTCAAAAACCATCATGGAAGGGGTTATTTTGGAAACTCCGGGCAGTGATCGAACAATTTCTTTTTCAGGCGATGCCTATATTTCTTGTCATTTGTGCAGTCGCCGCCATGCTGCAGTATTGGGGCGTGCTAGATCTCTTATCTCAATTGGTATCACCGGTGACAAAAATATTTATGCTGCCGCCGGACACTACGCCTGCCATTATTTTTTCAATCCTGCGCAAAGATGGTTTGTTAGTATTAAATCAGGGAGATGGTCTTCTCCTTCATTCACTCTCTGTTGGGCAGGTCTTTGTTCTGGTATATCTTGCATCGACTTTGACTGCATGTCTTGTGACTTTGGGGACTGTGTATAAGGAAACCGGAGCTGCAAATGCCATTCGTCTGTCTTCGCGGCAAGCTATTACTTCAATTGTATCTGCTTTATTAATTGTAATTATTCTCCGTGTCTTTTAATAAATTGTTGGAGGAATTTTATGTCTGTCTTAAATGATAAATTATTTGGCTTGAGAACGGATGTGGAAGAAGTCGAAGAAGGAAGTGCTCTCGCTCCTAAGTTTGATGAGAACGGATTGATTCCGGTTGTGACCACAGATTTTAATACGGGTGAACTCCTGATGCATGCTTATATGAATAAAGAGGCTTTGATTGAGTCGATTATAACAGGAGAAGCTGTTTACTGGAGTCGCAGCCGCCAGGTGCTTTGGAGAAAGGGGGCAACAAGCGGATTCGTACAAAAAATCAAACATATGATTGTTGATGATGATCAGGATTGTTTATGGTTGCGCGTTGAAGTTGCAGGCGGGGCCAGTTGTCATGTTGGTTATCGCTCTTGCTTTTACCGTGAAATTCCAATCGGCTTGAGTGATAAGGATCTACACAAACCTTTGAAGCTGAAATTTCTTGAAACAAACAAGGTGTTTGATCCTGAACAAGTATATGGGGATGCTCCGAATCCTACAAAGCTTTAAGTTAGTACAAAATAAGAAGAAGCTTAGAAAATATTAAATTAAGAAAATAAAGCGAATATAAAAAGGAGTAAAAAATGAAAGTCGCATATATATTTCGTTCCAACATGGCATCAACCTATCAATTGGGAAAAATGATACTACCCCAACTTGAAGAAGGTTTTCACGGTGTTGAGGTTGTGGGAATGTTCTTTTTTGACGACAACACTTACGTGTTGCGCTCAGGCGATCCCGTAGGAGAGCGCTTGTCGAAGATCGCAAGAGATAAGGGTATCCTGTTGATGATGTGCGACCAGTGCGCGGTAGTTCGTAACTTGGCTGATGGTACTCTTGAACAGTGTGGTAAGGGTGAAGTAAAAGCTAAAGGAACAGTTGAAGGAGTAAGTGCAGGTTGTTTCCCTCAACTATACGAGGCCTTAAGTGGTAACCTTCCCGACCAGATCATTACTCTTTAGAACGGTGGTCCCATTAACTAATATCTTGAGGGGATTATGGATTAATATAATGAGTGTTTTGCTTTGTATTTATATAACTAGCGGCCTGATTGACCGAATTATTATTAAAACTCATTCTCTGGATACTCCTATTGGTCTTTCGGGCCGCGATATAGTTTGAGCTATAATGGGTATTGTGTCCAATGACCCCGCAATAATCGCAAGGGGTGGATAGTTGATAATTGGAATTATTGCATAAATTATTTAGTGGTGTGAATAAGAATGGATAAACAAGTTCCTGTAACAATCATTAGCGGATTTTTGGGTGCTGGCAAAACAACGCTCCTAAATCATATTCTGAATACCGAAAATGAACGTAAAATAGCTGTTTTAGTGAATGACTTTGGCGAAATCAATATAGATGCTGAACTTATCGTCAATATTGAAAACGAAGTCGATAATACTGTTAATTTAACAAATGGGTGTATTTGCTGCTCGTTAAGTGAAGATCTTCTTGAATCAATACTTAATATTTTGGAGCGCCCTGATTTGGATCATATAATTATAGAAGCCAGTGGAGTCTCAGACCCAGCAGCAATAGCATTAAATTTGCTGTTGCCGGGGATAAGAGAACTAATTAAGATAGAGAATATTATCTCTATAATTGATGCCGAGAATGTTCTTGAGCTTACAAAAGGTCGCTATTCTGAACTTGGAATTGCTCAGATTTCGGTGGCCGATATTTTGATACTAAATAAAGTTGACCTAATCGATAAGGCAAGAGCAGACCAAATTATTAAGAGTCTTAAAGAAATCTTACCAAATTCTCGTATAGTAGAAGCTAGCCACGGTGTAGTGCCTTTAGAGCTAGTATTTGGTCTTGGCGTATATAACCCCGATCGTATTCTTGAAGCAGAACCTGTGAATACTCATGTGCATTCAGAGAATTCCTCTGATCATAACCATGAACACTCTCACCACGGTGATGTGTTTAGTACATGGAGTTATACAACAGATAAAATTTTATCTTATGATAGTCTTCGTACTGCACTAAAATCCCTTCCTACAAATATATTTAGAGCAAAAGGTATTGTTTATCAGGATAAGGAAACAGAAAAGCGCGGAATCGTACATATGGTTGGAAGAAGATGTACGCTATCTTGGGGAAATCCTTGGGCTGAGCAACAACCTTATTCAAAAATCGTCATGATAGGAACGCCGGAAGAAGTAGATCAGAAACAGATAAAAGATCATTTTGATAAACATCTGATCTCTGAATAATAATAGTAATTACCCGCCACCAGTATTTAGAATTGATTAGATTAAGTCAAAATTTATTCTTACTATAATTTCAGATTGCTTAAGATTAACTCAAAAGAAATCTTGTCTTCTAAAATCTAACTCCAAGACCTATCTGTGGTCCAGTGTGCCAAATATTGTATGTAAATTTGTTGCTGCCCGATCCATCTTCATAGTCTATGTATAAAACTCTGTATCCAATATATGGTGTTACTCCCCACCACGGGAGTGTATATCCTATATTTGAGACAAAGTTCCAGTCAACATCCGATGAAAATCCAAGCCCAAATCCTCCGATATCGGTTTTTATCGTTAGGAGCAAGTTCTCTGTGAAGTCGAAAATAAGTCTCGTGCCAACAATGAAGTCAAACCATGTCTGGTCTTCTTTAACGCGCTGACCAACCGTCCCCATTGGAGTATCTATAGTGAAATTTATTTCTGTATTAACGGTCAGTATCCTGCCTCCGCCGTAAAGATCTACAGTCATGGCCGGCCAAGATTTAAGATTGTTTGATTTTGTATTTTCACTCAGTGCTACATCTGCAACTCTATATCCTGCCGCCAGATCCATCAAAAACATTTCTACTTCGACCTTCGATCTTGTAGAACCTATCACTCTAGTTTGGCTACTTTTGGAGGATACTTTCATATATATAGGGTCAACAAAGAATATCCACTTCTTCCACCATAGCTCTAAATGACCCTGAATACCAAAATCCAAATTTGAAAATATATCCCCAAAGCTCACATCAACATCGGCTACTGCAGGTCCTATACCTGCTTCTCCATTCATCCCAGTCAGCCATAGATAGACAGCGGCAAATACTTGCCAGTCTCTAGTTCCGTAATAGCCGGTTTCATAGCTCTGGCCCGATTGATTTTCACCTTGATCACTTGCTTGTGCATATAGATCTTCACCAAAACTAGAATCTTTGTCTCGGATTTTCTCATAGGTATTACTTAGATTGATACTATCTTTTGCATGTGCATGATCCGTAGAAACTTGGGTTAACAGTAGTAGGACTAATATTAGGGAAATCAGGAAATAACTTGTTGGATTGCAAATACAGCATATTCTTTGTTTTCGCATGCTCTAAACTCCTACCGGCCAATGATATCGATTATGTTACTCGATAATCTATGAATGAACAAAACTGTATTTACATATATTCTCCAAACTGTATATTCTTCAACGTAACATAAAGGAGACTAAATATGATTCGTATCTACAGAATTGCTTTTATAGCTTTAACATTATTTCTGCTTATTTCACCTGCTGGTGCTAAAGATGTTGCTAAAGAAAGAAAAGAGATAAACGATAAAACAACTGAGACTCTAAAGCGGTTATACAAACTTCAACCTGAAGCGAAACAAGCGATTAGTGGAAGCTATGGATATGCTGTATTTAGTAATTTTGGTATGAAGATATTTGTAGCAGGCGGTGGTAAGGGAAAAGGGGAGGCTATTAGTAATAAAAGTGGCAAACATACATACATGAAAATGCTCGAAGTCCAGGCCGGTCTTGGAATTGGCATAAAGAGGTTTCAAGTTGTTTTTGTGTTTGAAAACAAAACGGTTTTTGATCAATTTATCAACTCTGGTTGGGAATTTGGGGGCCAATCTACCGTAGCAGCAAAGCTGGACGATGATGGAGGAGCCTTTACAGGCGCAGCGATAGTCTCACCAGGGGTGTGGATATATCAGCTCACTGAGGATGGTCTTGCGCTTGAAGTGACGGTAAAAGGTACTAAATATATGAAAGACGATGATCTAAACTGAGAATAAACACAATAACTTCATATCATAATTCCCTTAAATGCTTGAAAATTTTCACCATCGCTAGCGTGTCTAACTCGCAGTATTCCAGAAGTGATTTTTGAAGTTCAGCTCGCTCTGAACGATTGAGCTCTTCGAATATGGTTCTATGCCAGCCCTCCATGGCATCTGTGCCGCTTTGTATTTCAAGATCTTGATAGGAAAACTCTGGGCACAAAACCGGCAGTACTTTTTTTATCGATGTTTTACCCTTAAATCCTGGGTGTTTATAGTCATCTTTGAATATTCTTTCTAAATCAAATGTTCTCTCGTTTAAGTTTAGAAGAAACTCTTTGTATTCAGGATATATTTCCCCAATTTGCGTGTTTCTCGTGT
>JBCCIH010000080.1 GCA_039028315.1 Thermodesulfobacteriota bacterium
GTAATGGGTTTGTTCCAATTCATAAACTTATGAAGACCGCCCAGTTTTTCAATTCTCTTATGTCCGGGTCTTAGATAAAGGTGATAAGCATTTGCAATTATCATCTGAAATCCCATATCTAAGATCTCTTCTGATGAAATGCCTTTGACTGTTGCGTGCGTTGCCACAGGCATGAACGCAGGGGTTTGAATCTCGCCGTGGGCTGTTGTCATTTTGCCCAGCCTAGCTCGGGTGGTTTCATCATTCTTTTTTATTTCGAAACTGAACATATTTTCCGTTAGAAGTAGAAAAGTAGAAAAAGAGCTATATAGATTTAGATACCCAGCACTTCTTTCATGGTATAGATTCCAGAATCTTTTCCTGGAAGCCACTTTACTGCTCTAAGGACTCCTTTTGAAAAATTATCGCGGCTCATAGCTCTGTGGGTAAGCTCTATCCTCTCGCCAGATCCGCAGAACATAACCGTATGCTCTCCCACAATATCCCCTGCCCTTATTGTCTGCATACCTATTTCTTTCTCTCCTCTCTCGCCAATTACTCCGTGTCTCTCAAACCTAGCAGAGGCTGAAAAATCTCGACCCAGCCCCTCTGCCGCAGACTCACCTAACCTAAGCGCTGTGCCGCTTGGAGCGTCAATTTTGTGTTTGTGATGAGCTTCAATGATTTCAACATCATAGTCCTCACCTAATATCTCGGCCAATCTTTTTGTAGCCTCAAACATTACATTTACACCAATGCTCATATTAGGCGATAAAACACAAGGGAAATTTTGCGCAAGCTTTGTTAACTCGGCTTTCTGATCATCTTCAAATCCTGTCGTACCGATTACCATTGCAATATTATTTGCAGCGGCATAACGCGCATTATCTAAGGTAGAAGATGGAGAAGTGAAGTCGACAATCACATCAGCTTTACTTGATGCATCTTGTGTAGATGAGCTTATAGTGGCCCCTACCTCACTATCTCCTAGAGCAAGTCCAATGTCCTTGCCTATATCAGGATGCTCGTTAATCTCAGTTCCGCCTACTATCTGGATGTCACTATCAGCGTTTAGGAGATGGAAAATGCTTTTTCCCATCCGGCCGCAAACGCCCATTATTGATACATTTATCATATTCTATTCCGTGATCTCTATCTCTGGAACGGCTTCCTCAACACAGTTCTCAAAACAATCACCGCCGGTCACTTTCCATTTTTTATCAAACAGCCCTAGAGAATACCTGCTTTTTTGGTTTAAGTTCGTAACCTGTCCGGTAGTGGGTGATTTTAGTGTCTGGTCAAGCTCGACAGCTACTGTAGAACTAAACTCGTAGATTTGAACTCCTATGACCTCAAAATTATTAATCCTAATATCATTATCTTTATACAATTTTCTCATCTGAATGACATATCCTGCTTCATCGATGCTTGGAGCATAAGAGTACTTATACGCTTCCTTAAAATTCTCTTGCTGAAGTGCTCTGAGAAATCTCTCAACTACTACAGTCGGCGAAGGATCATATTTAGGCCTTTCTGGATTGGTATCCACTATTGTTTTATCTGCACAGGAAATGGCTGCAAATGTAACAATGAGAAGAAGTGCCGCGTTAATATATTTAAGCTTCATTATAACTTTCCCGATATTGGTTTATAATGAGCAATAGAATAATTGCTGGGCTGTAGAATTCAAGATAATTTTTGTGTATTAACTATGCAGTTATAAAGAGATTTGATATGAGCCAACTAAATGAACCCCCTTATGTAAAACTTTTTATGGGCCTTATCTATAACCAAGCCGAGTCTGAGAACACGGCGCTTAAAAAGCTTAGCGCTGAGCTTGGAGAAATAGACTATCAGAGTCCAGAGACCCATTTTGATCATAGCACCTATTACAAAGATGAGATGGGAGAGGGTTTGCTTAGAAAACTTATAACATTTAAAAAGCTTATCCCAAGAGAGCAAATCGTTGGGGTTAAGGCATTTACAAATAAGCTCGAAGAGGTATTTTCATATGAAGACAGAAGAAGTATTAATATAGACCCTGGCTATATAGCGTATGAGCATGTAATACTTTCTACAGGCAAAGGCTACTCCCATAGACCATACTTAGGCAGTGGAGTTTATGCAGATTTGACCCTTATTTATATGAATGACGAATATAAAACGTTAAACTGGACATATCCTGATTACGGAACTAAAGAGATGAGAGCGTTATTTAAACATTTAAGACAACAATATGCAGGCCAGCTGGCTGAGGAATCAAATATATGAAAAGTATGACAGGTTACGGCAAAAGCGAAATAGAGACAAAGAGCGGAAAACTCACTGTTGAGGCTCGATCTGAGAATCACAGGTTTTTAGACATTAAATTTCAGCTGCCCGAGCTTATTTCGTCAATTGAGAATCAGTTAAACGAAGCAGTTAAAAATCAGATACTAAGGGGTAAGATAAGGGTTAGCCTAACACTTGAATCAGCAATTAATAACACAATCTCTCTTAATCTTGATCTTGCAAAAAAAGCTAAAAACAGCATAGATAAACTAAAAAAAGAGGTTGGTATAAAAGAAGAGACTAAACTTGAGCATTTTCTTATGATAAGGGAGATATTCTCTTCCGAATCAACCAAGAGCCTTAGTAAAAACGAGACTAATCAAATTAGAACGACTGTGCTAGCTGCAATCAAGAAGCTTGATGACGCCCGGGCCTCAGAAGGGCGAAAGCTTGAAAAAGACATAAAACAGAGGCTTAAAACTATAGAGAAGCTAACTGGCACCATCCAGTCCAAAAGAAAAGATTTCTTAAAAAACACCTCAGCCAGGCTTATAGAAAGAATAGAGAAACTGCTTGAAGACACAAAGATCGATGAAGAGAGGCTATATCAGGAAACAGCATTCTTGGCAGAACGAAGCGATATCACAGAAGAGATAGTTAGGCTTAAGGCCCACATAAGTAAATTCAGAGAAACTTGCAGCAAGAAAGGTTCAATTGGAAAAGAGCTAGATTTCCTTCTTCAGGAAATGAACAGAGAGGCCGGCACAATATCAGCTAAATCTAAAGATGCGACTATCTCTCACTGCATTATAGACCTTAGATCCGAGATGGAGAAGATAAGAGAACAGGTTCAAAATATAGAATAGAAATTAAGTTGGCATTGAGGTTATTTGAAACACTAAGCCCCGTGTGTTATGATTCCACGGTTTTTACTTAACCATTAACTTACGAGAATACACAAAGGAGTCCTAGATTATGAGCATTTTAGTAAACAAAGATAGCAAGGTAATTGTGCAGGGTATCACCGGAAGTGCAGGTCTTTTTCATGCCACCCAGTGCCGTGATTACGGAACTCAGGTAGTTGGCGGAGTAACACCAGGAAAAGGCGGAACAGAGGTCGAAGGGTTCCCGGTTTTTGACACAGTTGAAGATGCAAGAAGAGTGACCGGAGCAAACACCTCATTAATTTTTGTACCGGCTGCGTTTGCTATGGACTCCATGATAGAAGCAATTGACGCTGGCGTTGAGCTTGTGATCTGCATCACAGAGGGCGTTCCGACACTTGATATGGTTAAAGTAAAAAAATTCATGGAAGGAAAAGACGTAACCCTAATCGGGCCAAACTGCCCAGGAGTTATGACCCCAGGCGAGGCAAAAGTTGGTATTATGCCCGGCTATATTCATACACCTGGAAATGTTGGAATTATCTCACGTAGCGGAACCCTAACATATGAGGCAGTATGGCAGCTATCAGAGCTTGGAATAGGACAGTCGACATCAGTAGGAATAGGCGGAGACCCAATTATCGGTTCCACATTTATTGATGTTTTAAAACTTTTCAATCAGGATGACGACACAGAGGCGATTATCTTAATCGGTGAGATCGGCGGAAGCGCTGAAGAAGAAGCAGCCGCATACATTAAAGAAAACGTAGATAAACCTGTTGTCGCATTTATTGCAGGGTCAACAGCGCCGAAAGGAAAAAGAATGGGTCATGCAGGTGCCATTATTTCAGGTAGCTCAGGAAGCGCCAAAGACAAAGTTGCCGCTCTTGAAGATGCCGGGGTTAAGGTATGCCCTAGCCCAGCTGAGATGGGCGAGACGCTAAAAGCTGCCATTTCATAAATCAATCATAAATAGAAATATTTTCTTTTAACCACTCGTAGTGTTTCTCAAGCCCGATTTTTACATCTACTTTGGGATTGTATCCAAAATCCGTATTTGCTTTAGTGATATCTGAAAAAGTGTGCTTGGCATCTCCTCTTTGAGGGTCTGTGTGAACCAGGTTTGCTGATTTGCCCACAATCTCTTCAATCAATCTAATTGCATCTAGTAGTTCTATTCTGCTTCCGCCGCCAACGTTATAGACCTCTCCAGCTCTGCCGCTTTTAAAGGCTTGGAGGTTTGCCTCGACAGCATCATCAATGTATGTAAAATCCCTAGTCTGCTTGCCGGTGCCGTAAATATCAATCCGATCCCCTTTCATTACCGCGCTGATGAATTTATGAAACGCCATATCCGGGCGCTGCCTTGGTCCATAGACTGTAAAGTATCTAAGAGACACCGTGGGTACTCCATAACCTTTGCTATATAAGCAGGCTAGATGCTCTGCGGCAAGTTTTGAGACTCCGTATGGAGATACCGGATTTGTGGGGGAAGTCTCTTTGATAGGCAAGTCCGTAGAATCACCATAGACTGATGAAGAGGAGGCATAGACGAATTTATCTAGGTTCTTATCAGTACATGCTTCTAAAAGCTTTTGAGTACCGAGTATATTATTCTCAACGTATTGATTAAAACTTCCTCCCCAGCTTGCCCTTACTCCTGCTATTGCCGCCTGGTGAAAAACACCACTTATATCAGATAAAATCTCATCCCAGTTAACTTCTAAAATATCCGCCTCAACAAACTTAAAACCTGAATTGTTTAGAAGATTTTCTATATTTCGTTCTTTTATCTTGCGGGGGTAGTAATCAAAAAAGGAATCTAACCCTACGACCTCCATACCCTCTTCTATAAGCCTTTCAGATAGGCTAGAACCTATAAAACCACAGGCCCCGGTCACAAGTACTTTCATAAAGCTCCTCTCTACATTTTGCTATCAATATACCCAATCTGCCTTACAATTTGACAAAGAATAAAATAACATTAGTATGAAAATATGAACTATAAACTAATAATACCAGTATTTATCTTACTGTCAGCACTACTTCCGGGGTTATCTTTAGCACTTCCAGCCCCATGTACTCAAGAAGAGCTTTTGCAAAGCTCTGATTTTGCAGTTGAGGGACGGGTTACTAAAATTGAGTGCGAAGCGCCGTATGAGTCTAAAGAGTGCACAGCTAAAGAAGGCGCTCAAAATTTTGTACCGGAGCTCTTGGCTGCATGCACAGCAACCGTAGAAGTATCAGAAAATATTAAGGGACCATATGATAAAGGTGAGAGCGCAGAGATAAAATATCTTCAGCTTGTCCAAAAATGCCATAACGGAGATCACATAATCCCAGGAAGCCCGGTTAAGAATTTTGTTCCTAATTCTGTTATAAAATATTTCAACTCAGAGCAGTGTAAATACTGGAACTATTCTCAAATTTCTGTTCCGCCCGCTCAAGATTCAGAGTGATTTAATAAATATGCCTCTTAGTCCATTTGAACTTGAGATATATCAGAACATTCTAAGTTCTATCGCTGAGGAGATGGGCGTAGTACTCATACGGGCAGGGTTTTCTCCCAATATCAAAGAGAGAAGAGATCTGTCTTGCGCCATATTTCAATCAAACGGAGATATGATAGCGCAGGCGGCACATATACCTATTCACCTTGGTTCTATGAGTTTTGCTGTAAGAGCCGTGCTTGATATGCCGCAGATAAATGAAGGTGATGTTTTGGTACTAAATGACCCATTTCAGGGTGGCACCCATCTTCCCGATATCACATGTATTATGCCAGTCTTCTATAACAGGAAGCTTGAATTTTTTGTGGCGTCAAGAGCACATCATGCAGATATTGGAGGCCTTACACCCGGCTCTATGCCGCTATCCACATCAATAGATGAAGAAGGCATCTTAATATCCCCGTCCAAACTATATACAAAGGGGAGATTGAATAAGAACTTGTTTGACCAGATCCTAAAATCTACTAGAGACCCCGAGGAAAGAGAGGGTGACTTTAATGCCCAGATCGGAGCAATTGGGCTTGGGGAGAAAAGACTTGTAGAGACAATTAAAAAATATTCGCTCAATAAAGTAAAACAAGCGGGAGATGAGCTTTTAAATTATAGCGAGAAAATAATGAAGGATGTTATAAAGCAAATTCCTGATGGCGAGTACGAATTTGAGGATTACATGGATAATGATGGCGCAGGAACAACAAAGATTCCGATAAAGGCAAAAATAAGAATCAAAGGCTCTAAAGCAAAAGTAGATTTTAGAGGAACCTCGCCAAAAGTTGCAGGCAATCTTAACGCGCCTTACAGTGTTACCACTGCAGCTACTATATATGTTTTTCAGTGCCTTGCTCCTAAGAGCATGCCGCTTAACTCAGGGCCGCTGAGAACAGTTGAGATAATAGTGGATGAGGATTCCATTTTGAACGCTCAGTACCCAGCGGCCGTTGTCGGGGGAAATGTTGAAACTTCTCAAAGGGTAGTAGATGTCGTATTCGGCGCACTTTCAAAAGCGGCGCCTAAGAAAGTGCAGGCTGCAAGCGCAGGCTCGATGAGTAATTTCACATTCGGGGGGATAAACCCAAGGACAAATAGAAGCTACGCCTATTATGAGACCATAGCTGGTGGCATGGGTGGCAGATACGGACTAGAGGGAGTAAGCGCAGTACAAACTCATATGACTAATACACTTAACACTCCTGTTGAATCACTTGAAAGAGAGCTTCCAGTTATGATTAACTCTTACTCAATTAAGAAAAATAGCGGCGGAAATGGCAAATACAGGGGTGGAGACGCAATAGTAAGAGAGTATAAGTTTTTATCTAAGGCAACGGTGTCAATGATAACGGAGAGAAGAAGATTTGCTCCCTATGGTATAAAAGGCGGTGAGCCTGGGAAAAAAGGCAGAAACTTACTCATCAGAAACAATAAACGAAGCATAATTAAGCCCAAAGCTAGTTTTGATGTAAATAAGAATGATATAATCAGAATCGAAACCCCCGGCGGTGGTGGATGGGGTAAGGCTAGATAATGAATATAGATAAACCAAAATTAAACCCGATTGAAGCTTTTCCAGTTGAACATGAGGGGCAGAGGCTTATATGCCTTAGAGACCCGAATAATGTAAGTGATAAGGTTATGCTGCTTTCCAGAGAGACGGTCTACATCATAAGCCTGTTTGACGGACAGAACACTATTGAAGACATTCAAAAAGAATGCGAGGAAAAATTTGGCGAGAGAATTCCCGACCAGGAACTAGCGCAGTTAATTGGTCAATTAGACGATGCGCTTTTTTTAGACAGTAAAAGGTTTAGTGACCATCAAAATAAAATCGCCCAAGATTTTTATACTTCAATTGTTAGGCCCTCTAGCCAAGCAGGACTTTCTTACCCAATTGAAAAAGCTGAGCTGGTAGAGTGGTTTGAGAAATTTTTTAAAGAGGCACAACACAAAGAGCCTTTTGAAAAACCTGTCGGCACGCTCAAAGGTTTGATATCTCCTCATATAGACTACACAAGGGGCGGGCATCTCTATGCAAAGGCGTACAGAGAACTAGATGAGAGCTGTAGCGCAGATACTTACATTATTTTCGGTACATCTCATTACGCCCAGGTTGATAACCCTTTTATCTTAACCAGAAAGAGCTTTGAGACCCCTTTTGGAATTGCCGAGAGCGATAGCGAGATCATAGATAGATTGGAGACACAGTGTAATTGGGACCTATTTGAGGGTGAGATTGCTCATAGAACTGAGCACTCAATTGAGTTTCAGGTTGCATTCTTACAGTATGTTCTTGGAGAGCAGAAAAATTATAAAATCGTCCCTATACTATGCAACTCCTTTTTCAGCCTAGTGCAAGAAGGTAAATCACCCAGCCAAGATGAGCGGGTATCTAAATTTTTAGATAGTTTTTCAAAAATAATAAACGAGCTAGGAGACAAAGCGTTTATAATAGCAGGAGTCGATATGGCCCACGTCGGGCCTAAATTTGGGGATAGGGAAGAAGTAAATGAGGAGATACTAACTAAGATAGAACAAAGGGATATTCGAAGCTTGGAGTTTAGCGAGAAATTAGATGCGGAGGGTTTTTACAGATCTGTGGAAGAAGAAAAAGACTGGCGAAGAGTATGCGGCCTGTCTTCTATTTATGCCACACTTAGTACAATTAACGCTGATAATGGTAAGCTGCTTGGATATGATCAAGCACTTGAACCCGATACTGGATCAGTTGTGAGCTTTGCGAGCTTAGGTTTTTATTCATAAGATAATATGTCAAAAAAATTCTTAATCATAGACGCGCACGAGGACATAGCTTTTCACTTAAACTATTTCAAAAGGGATTTCGTAAACCCTCAGACCCCTTGCATGATTACCCTGCCCTGGCTTAAAGAGGGCAATGTGCGCATTGTTTTCAATACAGTATTTATTCATCCTAAACATAAACCCGACAAATCAGCTGAATCCGCCAGCGAGCAGCTGGATACATATGATAAGATCTATGAGCAATATAGTAATGATGTCTACCAAATTAAAACTGCGCATGATCTGGATAGATTTGGCCAAGACGATAAGATCGGTTTTCTAACCTTGATGGAAGGGGCTGATCCAGTAGAAAATGTGAGTGATCTTGATGGTTTTTATCAAAGGGGCATAAGGATAATCGGCCCTGCCTGGAATAATAAAAACAAATTTGCCTCAGGAAGCGACTCTGAAGATGGTCTCTCAGATGAGGGCGTGAATCTTATTCATAAAATGAATGAGCTAGGAATTACGCTTGATCTATCTCACCTTAATGAAAAGTGCTTTTGGGAGGCGATTGAACTAACACAGCTAATTCCTATCGCAACCCATTCTAACGCTAGAGCTTTAACCGATCATACAAGAAACTTGAGGGATGAACAGCTACGAGCTATATCTGAAAGAGGCGGGGTCACAGGGATTGTGCTATACAACTATTTTCTTAAAATGAGTGATAAAACTCCTTCGCTTGAAGAAGTATTTGCTCACGTGGACTATATGGTAAACCTTTGCGGTGAGGATCATGTTGGAATTGGGAGCGATATGGACGGGGCCAGAATTGAGGATTTTCCACAGGGCCTGGAAACAATTGCTGACATGCCAAAGATTGCAGAGTATTTTTGTTCAAAAGGATATAGCGATAGTAGAGTTGAGAAAATTATGAGCGGCAATTTTTTAAGGGTAATGAAAAGCAATTTAAGTTAAATATTATTGTTGCTAACTTTTGTCAGCCACAATTCAATTACTAATACAGCATTTGCAGGTATTAGACCTTCTATCCCCTCTTTCCCGTAAGCTAGATGCGGGCTAGCCTTTACTTTCCTGTATCCACCTACTTTCATTCCAATCAAAGTAAGCCTCACAGCTGCTATCAATTCCCTGGTTTTAAGATTGTCTGACTGATTTTCGAGGAATCGAACTTCATCGCCATTATTGAGTGATATCCTACAGTTGTAACTAACTCGGTCAGCAGGTTTAGCAATTTCACCTTCGCCTTGTGTTTCACTAAGAAGTTTTATACCTTTGGCAATTTTCACTTTGACCTGCACTAGTTTTACATTCTCTCAATCACAGCGTCGGCAAATTCTTGAGTACCTAGGTCACCGCCAAGATCTCTTGTAGTAGCGCCAAGCTCAACAGCTTTGTTATAAGCATTTCTGATTTTTGTTGCGCATTCTGCGTAATATTCAATCCCTTCATTTTCTGTAAGATAATTAAGCATCATTACACATGACATCATCAGTGCTAGAGGGTTTGCTATGTTTTTGCCGGCTATATCGGGAGCAGAGCCGTGTACTGCTTCAAAAACTGCTCTACCATCCCCTATGTTTGAGCCAGGTACTACACCAAGCCCACCGACTAAGCCTGCGCACAGGTCGCTAAGCAGGTCGCCGTATAAGTTTTCGAGCAGAAGTATGTCAAACTGGGTCGGGTCCTGTACAAGTTTCATACAGCCA
>JBCCIH010000081.1 GCA_039028315.1 Thermodesulfobacteriota bacterium
CTAAAAGACAAAAAATCTCTGATCCAGTTTCTATCAACGAGATACAATCAGGAAAAGAGGAGAGAATTCCCACTAAAAATGCCGAGCTCGACCGTGTACTGGGAGGAGGTTTTGTTCCAGGATCTGTAATACTCGTTGGAGGTGATCCCGGAATAGGGAAATCTACCCTGGCTCTTCAGATGTTAAATAACATTAGCACTTCAAATAAAGACAATGATTATAATTTGCTCTATATAACAGGTGAGGAATCACCTGAGCAGGTTAAGCTCAGGGCCCAGAGAATAGGCGTCTCTTCAGAGAAAGTATTTGTACTTTCGGCTACATCGGTAGAGAGTATTATTGATAAAATTAAAGACCTATCACCCCAAGTTGCTGTTGTGGATTCTATCCAAACGATGTATACAGAGGGGCTTGCTTCGGCCCCTGGCAGTGTAGGACAGATTAGAGAGTGCACTGCAAAGCTCATGCAGCATGCTAAATCACATGGAACAGCTATTTTCTTAGTAGGCCACGTGACAAAAGAAGGCGCTATTGCCGGCCCAAAGGTTTTAGAGCACCTTGTGGACACTGTACTCTACTTTGAAGGCGGAAGAGATCACCCCTACAGAATACTAAGAGCAATTAAAAATAGATTTGGTTCCACGAACGAGATAGGTGTTTTTGAAATGATGGACGTTGGGCTTAAAGAGGTTAAAAACCCTTCAGAAATTTTCCTATCAGAGCGCCCTGAGAATGCATCAGGCTCCGTAGTCACTCCGAGCATAGAAGGTACTAGACCCATATTAGTCGAGATACAGGCTCTTGTGTCCCCGTGCAGCTTTGGTGTGCCTAGAAGAACGACAATCGGGCTTGATAATAACCGTGTATCATTGCTACTTGCAGTGCTGGAAAAACGGGCGGGGCTTCAAATACTTGGACAGGACGTTTTTATGAATGTAGCAGGAGGGGTAAAAATTGAAGAGCCCGCAATTGACCTGGCCATTTCTATCGCGCTTGTCTCAAGCTTTTTAAATAAGCCCCTTGATCCAGGCACAGTGGTGTTTGGCGAAATTGGCCTTGCTGGAGAAATAAGAGGGGTGTCACATATAGATATGAGAATAAATGAAGCGCAAAAATTAGGCTTTTCAAAGTGCGTTGTACCCAAGATAAACCTTGACAGGGTAGCATCAAATGATAATTCTATTTCCCTTATCGGAGTAGACTCGATAGAGAAGGCAATTGAAGAATTTTTCTAAATTGGACTAGGATCATATGACGAGCAATATAAAAAAAGCGCCGATCGGAGTATTTGACTCAGGTATTGGTGGGCTTACAGTTGCAAAGGAACTTATTTCCGCCCTTCCCTCCGAGAATATTATTTACCTAGGTGATACAGCAAGAGTTCCCTACGGAACCAAATCTGGTAGAACTGTTATTACTTACTCCCACAGTAACGCCGATTTCTTGATTTCAAAGGGAATCAAGCTCTTAGTAGTAGCCTGCAACACGGCGTCATCAGTATCCATCCCTAGTCTAAGGGAAGAATTCGATATACCTGTCATTGGTGTGATAGAACCAGGGGCAAGAAAAGCTGTGAGCGTAACTAGATCTGGCAAAATTGGTGTGATTGGCACCCCTTCTACAATTAACAGCAGCGCCTATAAAAAAGCTATTCATTCATTTCAATCAGACATAGAAGTATTTACGAAAGCCTGCCCGCTCTTTGTTCCGCTAGCCGATGAAGGCTGGACCCAAGGAGAGATAGTTGAGCGGATAGCACAGGAGTATTTAGCGCCACTAAAAGAAACAGGAATAGATGTTTTGGTGCTGGGTTGTACACATTACCCACTCTTAAAAGAAACCATTAACAATGTAATGGGAGATGGAATTACACTTGTTGATTCCGCCCAAGAAACTGCCAAGGAAATAGTTCATGTACTAACTTCTGAAGAACTTTTAAATAAAACAGATTCCCTCTCTGAGCGAGAATTCTATTTGACCGATGTATCTGATAGTTTTATATCTGTCGCCGGAAGATTTTTAGGGGAGAAAATAGATAAGATTGAAATGGTTGACATTACAGGGACGACAAAACTGCCGTCCCCATAGTTTTTGTCTTTGTTTTGTGTAATTTATCCTTCTGAAACAAGCGCCTTTACATCTGCTGTAAATGGCGGGAGCACTTCAAAAAGATCTCCTACAATTCCGTAGTCACATTTTTGGAATATAGGTGCCTCAGGGTCTTTATTAATTGCAACAATAACTTTTGATGAACCCATTCCAGCAAAATGCTGAACAGAGCCTGAGATTGCAATTCCAATGTAGAGGTTAGGTGAAACAGCTTTACCTGTCTGACCCACCTGCATATCATATGGACAGTACCCAGCGTCCACTGCTGCACGTGTTGCACCTGCTGCTGCGCCTAGTGTGTCTGCAAGATCGTAGATATATTTGAAGTTCTCCTCACTTGCGAGCCCTCTTCCTCCAGCAACTACTCTTTCTGCCTCTGTAAGCTCCGGTCTATCAGATGTCTTGGTCTGAAGCTCAATAACTTTTACGTGAATATCAGCGGGGTTTAACTCTACCGATCCGCTTATGACCTCTGGTGCTGCTGGAGACTCAACAGCTTTAAAGGAGTTTGGTCTTACTGTGGCCATCATTGTGGAATCTCCATGAAATACCTGAGTCTGAATAGCTTTACTTGAATGTGAATAGCGTTCAATCTGAAGCTTGTTGCCTGACAGACCAATTGAAATCGCATCCATCGCAACTCCGGATCCCAATCTAGCAGCTACCCTGGGGAAATAGTCCTGCCCAAACACTGTGTTACCTGCTATTACTACTGCCGGCTCATTTTGCTTAATCAATTCACTTAGGGCATTAACATAACCCTCAGTGTTGTAATCTTTTAGTAGATCACTGTCCACTACATATACTTTCTCAGCGCCGTATTTTCCGAGTTCTGCTTCCATTCCGGAAACTCCTGAACCCAAGAGCACTGCGCAAAGCTGCCCGCCAAGGCCGCCCACTAGTTTTTCTTTAGCCTCTGAAAGCGCTTCAAAGGTTACTTTTCTTATTGATCCGTCTAATTTTAGATCCGCTACTACCCATACATCGTTACTCATTTTTTTCCTCCTACAATTTCTATATAAGTCAGTTGATTATTTTCGATTAGATAACTTTTGCATCGTCCCTAAGCAGTGTAATAAGCTCCTTCGCAGAGTTCGCAATCTCCTCGCCTTTTACCATTGGCTCATCTGAACCCTTGATGATCTTGAGTTTCCTCTCAATCTGAGGCACTTCGATTGCTGTTGTTGTTACTCTGGCGCCTTGCTTACTTACAGCGTCCTGCCCAAATCCAAGTCCGTCAAAACCTATATCATCCATTGAAACTTCCGTAAGAGGTTTTTTCTTAGCTTTCATGATTCCTGGAAGTGATGCGTAGCGCGGTTCATTCATAGCATCAGGGCATGTTATAAGACAAGGAAGCGGCACTTCAACAACTACGTGTCCCCCGTCTATCTCTTTCTGACAAACTGCTTTTTTAGCGTCAGCATTTATCTCAACAACCTTACTTACAAGAGAAACATGAGGAATTCCCAGCTCCTCAGCGATTTGAACGCCGACTTGTCCTGACTCCTCATCAATAATTTTCATCCCGGTGAAGATGATGTCAAACTCTCCTAGCTTTTTGATTTCACTTGCTATTATTGCGCCAGTTGCATATGAATCGGTATCAGCAAAAGCATCTCCGCTGATATGCACAGCACTATCTGCGCCCATTGCAAGTGCTTGTCTTATTGTTTCTACAACTCTTGCCGGTCCAATAGAAACAATTACTACTTCACCGCCCTGTTTTTCCTTAGTCTGTATTGCCTCTTCAACAGCGAATTCATCATATGGATTCATGATCCATTTCATGTCCCCAGTGTCAACGGAATCGCCGCTGGCTGATACTTGTATCTTAGCCTCTGTATCTTGTGTCTGACTGACAATTACTAGAATCTTCACCTTACTTACCTCCAATCTTTAGTTATTTACACATAGCACTTCTACTTATTTAATACTAAATTCTATAAAAACGGCCCAAAATTATTTAGGATTTAAGACTGACTTAGTTTAGTTCTTAGGCCAACCCAGAATCAAATTTAGCCCAGAAATAGGATATTAAATTGAACTAATTACAGCCTGCTCACCTTTAACACACTTAGACCAAATCAAAAACTTAACACTGAATAAAAATCAAAAGGTATGTAATTATAAATATTGATTGAACCTTGTCAAGAATGATAAATTGAATAGGATATTGTCTTAAATTTTATTGGCTCCTAAGATGAATAAAACATTTCTACACCTTTTGCTTTTGATATTCACTATCACTACGTGGGGATACTCCTGGGTACTTATGAAAATGGGCCTGGACTATGCAGAGCCCTTTACTTTTGCAGCGCTTAGAAATGCAATAGGCGCAGTGGCAATGCTGATATTTATTAAATACAGATCTATTAGCTGGCCAAGTATTAACAAGTTCCCAGACTTCATAGCTGTGGGTATTTTCCAGACCGGACTTATGTTTGCTTCAATGCTCTATGGGATGCAGTTTGTAACTGCGGGCAAGACTTCAGTTCTTCTCTACACAATGCCCATTTGGACAATCTTTATGGTCCGCTTTTATCTTAAAGAGAAACTAGACAGGACAACGTGGATAGGGGTTGCACTCGGGACACTTGGAGTTATAAGCATATTAGGAATCGATGTTCTTGAATATCAGAGCTCGGAAATACTATTTGGGGAACTTTTAATAATTGCTGCAGCTATATCGTGGGCAGTCTCAAATATATGGGTAAAAAAGCGCTTGGGCACAGAGAATGTATACAGGATAAGCGCTATGCAGCTTACATTCGGAGCACTATTTCTCATAGGACTATCTATACCAACCGAGGGTCTTTTTGATGTACAGTGGAACCCTCACTCTATATATATTCTTCTTTTTACCGGAATAATCGCATCAGCTGTGGATTTTACAATCTGGTTTTATCTTATTAAAAACATAGACATTAAAATCACTACATTCTCCTCTATGCTGGTTCCTGTTTTCGGAATTCTCTTTGATTGGCTCATACTTGGAACCCCACTTGATGATGGTGTAATAATTGGCGGTATTTTAATACTTTTTGGCATATACTTAGTCTCTAAAAAGTAAATCGTTATAAAAACAATCTTTGATATGATTTGAATTAGCTCTAAGGTATAATAAGCTTGTAATGTTAAGAATTAGGCGGGCTAGTATTTTCTCAGGCAACTAACAAAATCTGTGAGTAATATCATCCCCCTATAAATCAATCCATGCGTAAAAAAATCCTAATCTCTGTCGGAATCTTCTTCGTTATTGTCATATTGGCGCTTGTTGGCCTTGTGTTCTTTACTCAAACGCAGCAATTTAGAGACTTTGCCCGAAGAACAGCCGAGGACATAGTAAGCAAAACCACCGGACAAACGTTTACGATAGGTGATCTTCAGGGAGACTTTTTTAACAGCATTAAACTTACAGATGTGTCCTTTGAAGTAGAGGGAGAAAATTTTGTATCCGTAGATGAGATTTTAGTGGATTATGCCCTTTTGCATATGCTAAACAGCTCAACCTTGTTTAGTAAGATAATCCCTGTAGATGATCTAATAATTAGAGGTCTTGATGTAAATATTATCAAATATGCTGATGGCACATCTAATTTTGAGAAAATAGGCCAGCCTAGTGAAGAACCCAAAGAAGATAAGGATAAAATAAGCACTCCGCCTGAGTGGAGCATAATTTTATCTCAATTTCTACTCGAAAAAGCCCAGATAAAAATGGAAGACAGAGCGCAGAATAAAATCTCAACCTATGAGATACCCAAGGTTGATCTCTCTGTTAAGCTCTTTGATATATACAAGGAAATTGACCTCAACCTTAAAAATGCAGAGTTTAATGCTGTTGATCAAAATCTATCGGTAACCGGACTCTCAACCCAAGCTAAATATTCTGAGGATGAGGTCTTTGTAAAGAATTTAAAAGTTTTATTTAACGGGGCAGAGATAAATTTAGATGCTGAGGCCCAAAACTTGACTGATAGGCCAAAATTTTCCTTTGATGCATCTGTATCTAATTATGTTCTCGAAAACATCGGAAATATCAGTGTTAAGGCTAAAGGCAGCGGTGAGTATGTGAGCTCAAACGATATAAGAGCAAATGCCACTGTTGAAATCCCAGAGTCTGAAATACTAAAAAAGAAAATCTCCGGCACTCTCGAGCAGATTAATATGTCAGGCACAACGATAAATATCTCAGGAGGAGACTTTAATAGCGATTTGGGAGTAATAAAACTTGGCGGGGATATAGATCTAAATCGCATAATTACTAAAGAAGGCAATAACAATTTTGATCTGACACTGTCATTAGATGACATCAAGACAACTGAAATATTCTCATTAATCAAAGAGGCTAGCGATAACCCGCCCGCTTTCCCAATAGACACAGAGCTAGGCGCAGTGCTTAATTCTGAGATAGGAGCTACAGGGAGCTGGGAAGAGTTTTCAGATCTTAGCGTTAAAGCTACCATTAAAGAATTTGAAATAAAGGGAGAGAATGCCGGGAATCTTTCTATAACTGGAGAGGCTGAATATACAGCAAGCTCGGCCGGTGTAAATGTTGATCTTAACCTTAGCGAAGTAAATTTGGCTAACATCTTAGCCAATGATAATTTTTTCAGCAAAATAACTTCTGATTTTAAAATAGATGGAAATATTCCGCTACAAGACAATTTTCTACAGAATCTATCCGCAGACGTCAAAGGAAATATTGAGCCCTCAAGTATTTTCGGAATAAACATAACTGAGGGTAGTGTAGATGTTTCATATGAAAACGAGATATTAGACATAGAGTCCCTATCCATAATTTCAGAAGACAATAAAGTTGTAGCCTCAGGAAAAAGCCCTGAGCCATTGGGCGCAAACTTTGAATATGATATAGAGCTTAAGAGCTTGGCATTTTTATCAGGTATTTCCTCTGACTTAGATTTATCGGGAAGTCTAAAGGCAAGCGGCGATGTTACGGCAAGCCTTCAAAATCCAAAAATCACTATCGATGGTGAAGTGCTTAATTTTGCAATGAATGAGAAATACAGCGCAAAAGAGATCAAGATAAATGGCGCCGGAACAGTGGACACATCAAACCCTGAGTTAAATGCTGAGTTGGATATCAAAACCGCGGCAATCGGAAATAAGGAAATTCAAGAAATTGTTCTTGATGTAAACAGTGAGGGAACCCAAATAAATGCTGATTTAAAAATTATAGAAAACGATCAGTTTAACTATGAGGTGGTAGGTTCACTGCTCGATTTATCCAGCACACAAAAAGATATACAGATCACCCAGCTTCTTCTTAAGTTAGAAGACACTGCACTCGATAACAGAGAGAACATTCTAGTTACAATTACCCCTGGCGGCTTTGTTCTTAACAATTTTAACCTTTACCACAATGATAGCTCGGCTCTTGCAAACGCAAATGTCTCCGGCAACACAATTGATGGAAGCATAAAACTAGACAACCTTAGCCTAGACGATATAACTAAAGCAATAGAATTCCAAACCCCAATCCAAGGGACAATGAATGCCCAAGTCGATATACAGGGCACAATGCAAAACCCTACAATTAGTGCCAATATTAATACCCAAGACTTGCAGTACAATGATTTTCAAAATGACAGCATCGTGTTTGATCTCAATTATTTAAATCAGAACATGACTCTTAATTTTGTTATTTCCAATAATTCTGTAGATATTCTAAGCGCAAGGGGAAGCTCAGACATAAACCTTAACTTAAATGAGATTGGTGAGAGCTTTGAAAACGCCAATGTAAACGTTGCGGTAAAATCTAATGACCTAAACCTAAGCCCTCTTTCTAGTCTTGTAGATGATGTAGTTAAATCAGAGGGTAATCTGGATATAGACTTAACAGCGTCAGGAAAGCTTAAAAGCCCAACTGTAAACGGCACACTGCAAATTGAAGAGGGGCTTATTCAGACAAAAACTATTACAAATGAAATTGGAATAACCAACCTCTTAATAGAACTAAATGGCCGTAAAGCCGATCTACAAGCTTTAGAGCTTACTACTTCAAACGGAAGCGCCTCCTTTACAGGAGACTTCGATATACCTACACTAGCCTATAACCTAAGCGGAACGATGGATAATTTTCTTGTTAAGCCTCAGAGAATCTCGGCAGCTTTAACCGGTGATTTAGAAGTTGAAGGTAAAGGGGAGCAAATTGATGTTAAGGGGAAAATTGAGGTTGAAAAAGGAAGAATCACACTGCCGGATAAGCCTGAGAAGGAAATACAGGAAATACAGTTCGTAGATGAAGATAAAGAAGAGTTTGTCGTTGCCTCAGGTAGTGAAGAGAGCTTTTTTGATAAGAATGTCGCCCTTGACCTAAACGTACATATGAGCAGGAATAACTGGGTACGTGGGCAAGGAGCTAATGTTGAGCTCAGAGGCGATTTAGATATAGATAAAGAGTTTCATCAACCTATCAGAATAGTTGGTAATATTGGAGTAATTAGAGGTACTTATGAGAATTTTGGAAAGGTATTTAGGATTCAAGAGGGCGGCAACGTAAGCTTCTCAGGCGGGCAGGAGATTGATCCGTTCTTAGACATCACGGCGCTATACCGAGTATCAAACATAAATGTTTACATAAACATCGGAGGGCGCGCTTCAGAGCCCAAAATTGAGCTTACTAGTGATCCTGCGATGTCGGAGACAGATATTGTTTCCTATCTTGTTTTTGGAGCGTCCTCTACCGATATAAGCTCAGGTGAACGATCTGCCATAGGCGGCGTAGCTTCAGGATTAGCCGGCGGAATAGCAGCATCACAGCTTGAGAGATTGATGGGAGGAGCTGTTTCGCTAGATGTAGTAAGCATTTCCGGCTCAAATATAGAAGTTGGTAAATACTTGACGGAAGATCTTTACATAGCATTTGAGAGAGGAACTACGGACTCAATAATCGACTCAAATAACATACAATACAACAAAGTGCTGGTTGAATATCATCTTTTTAACAATGTAACGCTAGATGCTGAAGTGGGTGGTGAGAACCCCGGCGCAGATCTGTTTTACAACTTTAATTTTTAGCTTATTGAAGCACATCAGTTGTTGAGACATCGCCTCTTGGAGCAGGTATGGGCGATGCATGATGAAGCGCCAGCTGCCAAAGCTCTCCATCTAATTTAAATATATTTGTAGACTGTGCAAAACCTGAGTGGATCTCATTCTCTATTTTATAGCTGATTTTCTCAATACATATTACCCAAGCCGAGTTTCCTGAAATCTCAGTCTCTACCTCCACAAGCTCAATGTCGATGGGAGCTCCGTTCTCGAATATTTTCTTCCAGCTCTGACTAACAGCTTCCCATCCATGGAGCATCGGCCAGCCCGGATGAACGCATTTAACGCTCGAGTCCTGTAGCCATACTGTCTTCATTTGATCAAAGTCGCTATTCTTAATTGCCAGATAAAAACTCTCGTTTGTCTTAACTAACTCTTTCAGCTTTGTATCCATATTATCAAATAGTTTAACGAATGATTTTGGGTTTGCTATATGGAGTTAAATTGAGTTTAAGATTGCATCTATTTCCTGGCTGACTAGATCATCTGTCTCAGTGCGCTGATGTTTGGTTAATATTTCTTCACAGTTATCACCTGTAAGCTTCCATAGCGCCCAGGCGGCGTGAGCTCTGATAAGCGGCTCTTCGTCTTTAAGGCGATCTAAGATATGAGGTACAAAGGCTTGATTCTCAGAATTTCCCATAGCTAGGAGCACGTTTCTCAAAAGCCCCCTTCTTTTAGTCCGTTTAATTGGACTTCCCTTAAATAGATCACTAAATTCTTTGGGGCTTAAAGATGACAGAATCTCTAAATCAGGATTATAGAGCTCTTGTCTGGGCATAAATTC
>JBCCIH010000082.1 GCA_039028315.1 Thermodesulfobacteriota bacterium
TCAGACATTGGACGAGTGGGATTTTTGGGCCGGCACAATAGGAATCGTGATCTTCGGTCTGGTTGAGATTTTGATGTTCATGTGGGTATTTGGGGGAGAAAAGGCATGGGCTGAAATGAACAGGGATAGTAAGGTGAAAATCCCAAGGATCTTTTACTATGTCTTAAGATATATCACGCCCCTATTTATGTTTGTACTTATAGTTTGGTGGAGTGTTGAGCTATTGCCAGAAGAACTTGAGAAAACTAGCTGGACCATTTGGACGGCTAGAGGGTATCTTATATTTCTTTTTGTAGGTCTTTGGACACTTGTGATCTTAGCTGATAGAAGGAGGAAGAATAAACAAAATGAGTCTTGATGCGCTGATTTTTATGCTATGTGCCTGGGGTTTTACAATAGGTCTTTTGACCTTCTGCATTATCACTCTTATGAAAAACCCCTCAGAATAAACTCTATATATAATTAAAGAGTTACTGCTTGTAGAATTCCTTTTCCCACTCTTTGTGTTTATTCTCAGCTTCTTTAAGAAATGGAGCAAACGCCGCAGCACTTACAACAAGTTTATTGAATAGACTAAATGGAAACTTCACCGGTCTTATAAAGTCTACAAATAAAACTGCTCTAAACCCGTCTGTATCGTTCCAAACCTCATGATTAAAGGTATCATCAAAAACGATACTCTCACCCTCATTCCAGTGGGTTATTTGCTTGTCTATTCTGATCTTGCACTCTTCTTTTGGCTCAGGAACTTTTAACCCTAAGTGATATCTTAACACTCCGTTGTAGGGACCCTTATGAGCAGGGATGTGTTTTTTTGGAGACAGGATGGAAAAGAAAGCGGTTTTCATGCCCGGTATCCTTTTTAACAAACGAACGGTCTCTGGACATTTCTTAGCGTTAGCATCGCTCTCTAGTCCATAGCCCGCAAGAAAGAACGTTTTCCAGTTATTGTCAGTCGTTATAGTTTCAACCTCGGGCATAATTTCGTGGAAGCTAGGAAGATCCTCTCTTCTTTCCATTACGGAGTCAAGCTCTTCTCTGATTTTCCCCCAGTTATCTTCAATCTCTTTAACCCAAGGGAAGGTCTCATTGTCATATATAGGCGGGTTTCCGTATTTAGCAAACCTTACGTTAAAGTCCTCGACCATTTTTATGAATGATGCAAGAAACCCGTTCGCATATTCCTTTGTTTCATAATCAGCTTTTCTATACTCTTTAACTTCGCTTTGTTCTTGTGGTGTTTTATTTTCTTCGCTCATTTTTATACCTTCTTTAATAAGTATTTATATTTTTTTTAGTATTCAATCTGTTTTTCAGGCTTCACCCTACGAAGCTTAATTATATCCTCAATTTGGTGAAGAAAAAACATTATTGCCGCAAGCGTGGTAATACCCACTACCCAAGGATAGCCACCAACAATTGCAATACCTAGCATTGCTATAGAATATACATTCCTTCTTCCCATTGGTCTAACTATTTTGATAACTTTTCTCAAAATAGATGTATTTTGATCTTCAACAAGGCTGTCCACCTTAAAATATGCAACTAAACTTCCTGAAGTTGTGTATCGGGTTAGGAAATAGAATGACCATATTAAAAAGAACGCAAATATAAACAGAGTAATACCGCCCATGATTAGAGCTAAGCTGCTACCTGAAACCAAGTAATAGCCCAGTGGGGCTCCGATTAAAAATGATAACACTGTGAATTGATCCGAAATCGTATCCACCCATTCACCTTCTTTGGTTTCCATAAGCTTGACTCTGGCAACCTCGCCGTCGCAGCGGTCAAGTATGGTTGCTATGTGCATAAATAGAGCACCAATAACCGGGTGTCCTAGTGCGTAAAACACTCCGCAGAGTGAACCTATTATATTAATGCCAATGCTTATCATGTTAGGAGAAAGAGGAGTTTTTACAAGCTGACGGCTTGTTGGAAGAGAAAATTTACTGTTTATATTTCTGGATATCCAGCCGGTGGCTGTTTTCCCAACATAATTGAAAATCAGATCCTCGGCCTCTTTTCCAGTATCCTCATCCTCATTTAGTCTCATCCAATATTTTCCTGAGAACTTTCCATACTTAGCTTTGCCGCTTTCAACTATTTCAGATACTAAGTTTTTTATTGATTTCGTTTTTGAAAAGCTTTTATTCAATAAGTTTCCGCCTGCAATATATGCCCCAACAATTCTTCCCCCATTTGGAGTTATTTCCTCAACCTTATCCCCATTAGCTTTAACCCATAAATCATCCGATGTATCAGCAAGTATAGATATCTCAGTTTTTTTCAGCTCGCTTTCCATAAAACTTGAAAGTGCATCTGGCGTAGTGAGCAAGTTTGACTGGAGTATTAAATATGGAACAGAGTCAAAATGTATTTCTTCGTCTAAAGTTATCCAATTGATTGTGCTTTCAATTCTTTTGTCATTGGAGAGTAAGTCTTTTAAAATGGAATCACTGTCTTGGGTGATTATGGTGAAATGCTCAATGCCAGCTCTTTGAGCAGTTATAACTAGGCGTTTAATTTGTGGGAGCGAGCCGAATTCGATACTTCCGTACCTGTTCAGGTCTGTGTCCTCAATACCTGTTCCGGCCGCTACAACTATTGCATGGTCCATTTCGTCAGCTTGTTTCTACTACTCTTAGGACCCTTTCCTGATAGGATTTCTTGATGAATTTATCTGAGTTAAGTCTTGCTTTAAATAAATCACTCGGATAATCAACATCCATCCAGAATAGGTCGTCTATGTCGAGTGATTTTACTTTATAACCTTTTTTAATAAGTCTATGAATGGCAGAAATATACCATTTGTTCTCAGCACCGCCAGTTCTCATTTCTTCTTCTATTGACCTTTTTAGAAGTTCCACTCCAGTGTCTCTGAAAACCCTTACACCCACAGACTCTGCAGATGCTCTGCTGGTTAGCGTTTTACTAATATCAACAATTTTGCTTTCCTGGATAATAACCTTCATGTCTTCTTCTTCGTAATTACTTTTGCGTTTAACAGGAAGGCAAATTTTCTCATCTCTCATTCTAAGTGCTTGTTCTAAAACATCGATTTCAAATACATCATCCCCGTTCATTACAACCATATCGTTGTCCATCTCTCCTCTAGCAATCCACAGAGAAATTAGACTATTTGTAGTTTGATAAAATGGGTTATACAGGGTTTTAATCTTCATACCTAGGCCGTCATAGTTTCTAAGAAAGTTCTCAACCTTCTCAAAACCAAAGCCCACGACAATCACAATCTCATCAATCCCGCATTCTCTTATATGATTTATTTGATGCTCAAGTATTGTCTCGCCGCCGATTTCTAGTAAGCACTTTGGAATGTACTTTGTGTACGGGTAAAGCCTTTTGCCTCTACCAGCTGCAAGTATGACCGCTTTCATTATATATCCTCTCCGCTATAGAAAACTGAGGTTTATTCGTATGTAACTTAGATATAAAACTTAGATCGGATACAAACTAGGTACCCAAGATCCTCCTTTAATATCCTAAATGTATAACCTCGATTGTGGTTTATGTCAATATTTGAGATGCATTTCCTGACATTTTGCTTCAGGTTTATGCTATATTCGTTTAAAAATGTCTTTGTTTCTGTTTTCTTTACTAAAAACTATAAAGTTTAGCTTCTCGCAACTTTAAGTTTTTTAGTCTCGGGCTTAATGCTTGTGATATTATTGCCCTCATCAACATAAATGAGTTTAGGTGAATGACTTTTGCATTCTTGTTCATCATATGTAGCAAAGCTGGCAACAATAAGACAATCTCCCTCTCTTGCAAGATGAGCTGCTGCTCCGTTAACGCACATAACATTTGAGCCCCTTTTCCCTTCTATTACATATGTCGTAAACCTATGGCCATTTGTAATGTTAAAGATATGAACCTGTTCATAGTGTAGAAGATCTGCTGCATCCATTAGATTTCTGTCTACAGTAATGCTGCCTTCGTATTCCAAATCAGCCTCGGTCACAATAGCCCTGTGTATCTTTGATTTGAGCAGTGTTCTGTCCATTTCTTATCTCCCCTTATAATTATATACTCTAAAGCTTGGTATTATCAATAAGCCGCGCATTCTCAAGCCTTGCCGCAACGGCCACAATATCTCCTTTCTTTACTAATTCATCTTTTTCTAGTGTTAATGCATCTCTTATTTCTAGATAATCAATATTTTCAATTCCAGAGTCCTTAAGTACTTCAAGACCTAAACCTATTAATTCTGAATTCCTTTTGTTACCGCTATCAAAACTACTCTTAATTTTTTTTAGAGATTTTGAAAGTGATAGCGCCTGATGTCTTTGCTGTGCCGATAGGTAAGCATTTCTTGAACTAAGCGCTAACCCATCCTCTTCTCTTACTATAGGCATTCCAATGATCTCAACTTCAAGGTGAAGGTCTTTGACCATTTTTTTTATGATCTGTAACTGCTGATAGTCCTTCTCGCCAAAAACTGCAAGATCGGGTTTGACTATGTTAAATAGTTTCAACACAACAGTGGATACGCCTCTAAAGTGTCCCGGTCTGTGCTCACCGCAAAGAGGCTTTTGAAGATTTTCCACTTCTACAAAGGTCTCAGCACCTTGCGGGTATATTTGCTGAACATCAGGATAAAACACAGCATCTACTCCTAAAGGTTTAATTTTTGTAATATCTCCCTCTAAGTCTCTAGTATATTTTTCATAGTCCTCATTGGGTCCGAACTGCGTTGGGTTTACAAAGATGCTAACAACTAAAAAATCACCTCTTTTTTTTGCCTCTCTCATTAGGCTCAAATGTCCATCATGAAGAGCTCCCATAGTCGGAACAAATGCCACGGATCTGCCATCTTTCTTTATTCTGTCTGAAAGGTTCTGCATATCTTTTACTGTATTGATGATAGCTATCTGAAAATCAGTCATAAGAATGCTCCGAAGCTGGGAAAGAACCTGACTTAACTTCATCTATATATTCTTTTGTTGCTTTTTTCATAGTTTCTCTAAGCTCAGCATATTTCTTTACGAACTTAGGTAGGGGCTCTTCAGACATTCCTAGCAGATCATGAATAACCAATACTTGCCCATCACAGTCAGGGCCCGCGCCTATTCCTATAGTAGGTATATCAATTGATTTCGTAATTTTTTTAGCAAGTTTTTGCGGGATGCTTTCTAGTACCAAAGAGTAAGCACCGGCATCTTCAATCTCCTTTGCCAAAGCGATCAGCTTTGAAGCCTCATCTTTTTCCCTTCCCTGTAGCTTATATCCGCCCATATCGTGAACTGATTGAGGGCGAAGGCCTATATGCCCCATCACCGGTATCCCTGCTTTTCTTATTTCATAAATTGTATCTATGTAGTTCTGTGTAATCTCAAATTTTACAGATTCTGCTCCCGTTTCTTTGATGAACCTGCCCGCATTTCTAACTGCCTCAGTCACAGATGTTTGAAAAGACATAAATGGCATATCTGCACATATATGTGCGCTAGTTACTCCTCTTGAGACTATCTTTGTGTGGTAGAGCATTTCCTCCATAGTTACTGAAAGAGTATTTGGCATGCCTTGAATAACATTACCAAGCGAGTCTCCCACTAAGATAATGTCAACTCCTGCTTCATCTACGATTTTCGCAGTAGGAGCGTCATAAGCTGTAACCATTGCAATCTTTTGCTTTTTCTTCATGGAGCTTATATCTGGGGCAGTTGTTTTTTTCATCTCGATGCTCTTAACGCAAAAAAGCCAGATCAGGCAAAATGCCCTACTGGCTTATCCATTTAAATTTATTAGGTACGGCTGTGTTCCGTCCTGAGTATTTATATCTCAATTATCTCCTCCGTCTCGGTCTTGAAATTAAGATCCAAGCGGCAATGCCTTTAAATAAAAGCCTTTATAAAATAAAGGCAGATCAGCAAATGTCAATAATTACTATATATTTTTTTGCATTACAGAAATCTTGGAGTTAAATATTAATATGGGTGCTAAAATCTACCAGGTTAATGCTTTTGCAGATAAACCATTTTCAGGAAATCCGGCAGCTGTATGTATTTTAGAGTGTGATGCCGAAGAGAGTTGGATGCAAAGTGTTGCTTCTCAGATGAATCTCTCAGAAACTGCCTTTGTATACACAGAGGCGGACGGTTTTAATCTTAGATGGTTTACACCTACAATAGAGGTTGATCTATGTGGTCATGCAACTTTAGCAAGCGCCCATGTACTTTGGAATGAGGGGTATTTAAACTTGGATAAGGTTGCCAAGTTTAATACTAACAGCGGTTTATTAACTGCTTCAAAGAAACAGGACATGATCATACTAGATTTTCCGGCCGAACCTCAAGATGAGGCAGAAATACCCATTATGTTTAATGAAGCTATAGGAGCAGATCATATTTACGTCGGCAAAAACAGGTTTGATTATTTAGTGCAAGTTGAGTCAGAAGAAGTCGTGAGGAATCTGGAACCTAACTTTAATTTGATTAAACAAATTTCAGCCAGAGGAATAATAGTTACATCTATTTCAAGCTCGGATGAATATGATTTTGTATCAAGGTTCTTTGCCCCAGCTTCTGGTATAGATGAGGACCCTGTGACTGGTTCGGCCCACTGCTGTCTTGGACCGTTTTGGCAAAAAAGGCTTGGCAAAAATGAATTTAATGCTTACCAAGCATCTAAAAGAGGCGGCACTATTTATGTCGAAGTTCTTCAGAACAGAGTCTTGGTTGGCGGAAGAGCACATACTGTATTTAAAGGCGAGATGGCTTGAAAATCTAAAAAGATAGTTCATAATACCATTCTTTGCTTGAGAGGTGAGTTAGTCCTAGCAATTAAAATGAATTAATTCAGGCGGCGTAGCCAAGTGGTAAGGCAGCGGTCTGCAAAACCGCAATGCCCCGGTTCGAATCCGGGCGCCGCCTCCATAAATAAATGATTCTGCAAACTTACTCAAAAACTCAGACACATCTGCCCGGGTGGCGGAATTGGTAGACGCAAGGGACTTAAAATCCCTCGAGTTCACACTCGTGCCGGTTCGAGTCCGGCCCCGGGCACCATTTCCACAATTAAATAGCGCCGTGCCGCTCATGAATATGTGAATCTACTGTTATTATGTGATTATTCGGGTTGTATCTTTTAAGGTTACATATGATAGGAAAGAAAAATATCAGAAATCAGTTTAAAACCTTTTCCTCTTCTTCTTCATCGTCCCAATCTTCGTCGTCATCCCAATCGTCATCATCATCAAAAAAGTCATCATCCTCATCCCAATCTTCATCTTCATCTAGATCTTCGTCTTCATCATCCCATTCTTCGTCTTTATATAATAGTGCTGTTTGATCTAATAATAGTAATTCGAGCTCAAAACTCATTGCCTTCTCCTGTACTAATGATTTATCTGAAAAGTTACATTCTGCCATAAAAATGTCAAGAAAATATTAAGGGCAAAAATCTAATTCTCTAGTGCGAAGAATAAACAGAAATAATGTAAGAATTATAGTGCGTTACATAGATATAAAGTGTGATGCCTATTGACCATTTTTTAAAAACTCATGGGCTTTTGATACCATTTCGCTCGAGCCGATAAATATCGGGGTTCTTTGGTGAAGCTCATTGGGTTCGAGATCCAATATGCGGTTATGACCATCAGTTGCCATACCACCTGCTTGCTCAACGATGAAAGACAGCGGGTTACATTCATAAACTAGTCTTAGCTTCCCTTGAGGATAGTCCTCAAGCGGGGGATAAATATAAATCCCGCCTGTGATCATGTTTCTATGAATATCCGCCACCATAGATCCTATATATCTTGCAGAATAGGGCGATCCTGTATCTTTGCCAATTGATTTGCAATACTTGATATAATCTCTAACACCTTGAGGGAAATTATAAAAGTTTCCGGTATTTACTGAATAGGTTTTTCCATCCTCTGGTATTGTAAAATCCGGGTGTGATAGACAAAACTCTCCTATCGACGGATCAAGCGTAAATCCGTTTACACCATGCCCGGTGGTGTAGACAAGCATAGTAGAGGATCCGTAAATAACATATCCCGCGCCTGCTTGCTCTGATCCTTTTTGCAAGAAATCTTCAGCAGTGCAGGGGCTTCCTATCGGTGATACTCTTCTGTAAATAGAAAAGATAGTTCCTACTGATACATTGACATCTATATTTGATGACCCGTCTAAAGGATCAATTGCAACAATATATTTCCCATCCAAGGATGCTTCACCTTTAAATGCAATATATTCATCGTTTTCCTCTGAGGCTACTCCGCAGCAGTGTCCGCCAAGCTCAAGTGAGGCAATAAAAGTTTTATTAGCTAGTATGTCTAATTTTTTTACTTCCTCACCTTGTACATTCGTATAGCCGGTTGTGCCAAGCACATCAACCAGGCCTGCTTTATTTACTTCTCTGTTTACAATCTTGGAAGCAAGCGCAATATTTCTAAGAAGCCTGGAAAGCTCACCTGTTGCGTATGGGAAATCAGTTTGTCTTTTTATTATGAATTCATCTAGAGTTTGAACGCCTATCATAGCGGTTATATTACCGAAATTCTGTGAATTAGGAAAATTTTGTGCTTGATCAACAATAAATTTAGTGCTCTTTAATTATTTTGATCATCTAAAATCTCTTTTAACTTTGGGGAGTCTTGTATCCTCATAGCAGCCTCTAAACCTTCTTTGCGGATTAACTCTCTTGACCTTATAAGACTTTGTCGTAAGTCATCCGGCAACCTGCTCTTTATTTCTTCATATGCTGAAAATAGGTAAGGAATAGTAGTAGAATTTGATATAGTTGGCGAGTCTTTGGGAACAAAGAAACTAGCTGACGATACAAACAAGAACGCTACCACAGCACCAATAATTAAACCAAGCGCAGCTCCTGCTATTCTATTGAGCCAGCCAAGATGAATGGTGCCTATAAGCTTTGTTACAAGCCAGCCAAGAATTTGAATAACAAGATAGCCGGCAAAACCAACAATTAAGAAAGCACCCACGTTTGCTATCGACTCATTATTTACAAGGTTGTCTCTTATAAACATTTGAGCGAATACATCATAGAAAATTATTGCTACGATCACTCCGCCAATCAGAGCTGCTATGGAAAATACCTGCCTGACAAGACCTCGTGTCAGCCCCATTAGCACAAAGAGGAAAATGATTATATATACAGTAATATCAATCCAGTTCATGTTTTTTCTTTTCTATATCTCATACAGACAGCATTGGATTATATTAGCATGCTAGACTACAATAATACAAAGAGCCCATTTTAAGATCTAGGGTACTAAACAGTTATATCATATTAATCATATGTGCGGAGGGTTTTTTATGGATAGCAATGAGATTAAAGTTACATGTCCTGAGTGCAATAGCACAATTGAAGTGGACAGAATACTTCATCAGCAGATAGAAGATAAAATTAAATCTGACTACGAGAATAAAAGCGCAAAAGAGCTCAAAAAGCTAAAAGAGGAACAAGAAAAACTAAACAAAGATAAAGATGAACTTCAAAAGACTATCCAAGACCAAGTTGCTGAGAAGCTCGAGTCTGAAAAACAAACGCTGCGGGAAAAAATCAAAAGTGATATAGAATCCCAGCAAGCAGAACAGCTAAAGCTTTTAAATGAGAGTTTAGAAGAAAAATCTGCCCAGCTAAAAGATTTTAATAAAACTAAGGCAGAGATTGAGATAATAAAAAGGGAAAAGGATGAGCTTGAAGATAAAGTCAAAGCAGAGGCACAGCACAAGCTAAATGAACAGCTCGCAATTGAA
>JBCCIH010000083.1 GCA_039028315.1 Thermodesulfobacteriota bacterium
GAAGAATGTACAGATTACATGCAGGCATTTAACAAGCACCAGCTAGTCATTAAGGGAATGATGGACCTTAATTTTCAAGGAAAAATGAACTCTCAGGTTGGAGACGCAATTGGGAAAAGGATGAAAGAAGCCCAGGGGCCCTTAGACTCAGGAGACTATGACAAAGCTTGTAATATTTATGACTCTATAATAGCGGACTACGGATTTGATACCTCATTTGGAGAAGCACCTACGCAAGAGACCACAGAATCAACCAGCGGTGGTGGTGTTGAATCAACAATGGAAGCTAAACCTGCAGAAGCGGCTTCAAGCTCTGCAGCAGATGAAGCAAGTAGCGATGGCGAATAAATATATTTAGGGTTAATAGTACGATTTAGTTGTTGATACTGATTTACGGCGGGTAATGCTTGATCTAGTCGTCTTCATTATCTTGTTCTTTCTTAGCTCGCAATAAAATTGCGATAACAAATCCTGAAAGAACTAATGCATATATTATAGGTCCAAGAACTTCCATTAATTAGCAATCCTCTCTAATAATTTATATGCATATTATGATATACCGAAGGCTATATGTCTATAGCCCCCGGCATATTATTTTCTGAAATTATTTTTTCTTTTTAGTAGCTTTCTTAGCTGCTGATTTCTTTTGGATAAACTTCTTAAGTTCTTTTTGATCAGACTTTAGAAGTTCTTTAATTCTTGGTGGGTTAACCTCTGCAACAATTACATCTCCAACTTCCATATGAACATCACCAAATATGCCATGCTTCTGCATTCCTTTGGTCTGCATCTGGTTATCATCTGTTGGGTTAACATAGTGGATCGCGATTCCTTTGTATCTGTGTATAAGGAACAGTGATAGAAGAGCATTTAACCTTTTCTGTCTATACTCTGTATCAAATGTGTTCTGATCCCTTACAAAGATAAGAGTTTTACCCATACGATCAAGAATGGTGGAGAAGATTACGTCTCCGATTTTGTTGTTATCATTGTCAAAGACTGCTAGTTCTAATAACTCTGATCCTGCAGTATGAGGTCTAAGTTGTACTCTAAAGTTATCTTCAAAGCCATAGTGATCGCTCCATATCTCAAGCCAGTCTTCAAGAAGCCTTGGCGGAACCTCAGTTTCAACAAGGTGCTGAACCTGGGTAGAACCTTTACCCATAGCCTTAGTTGTAGCAGTACGACCTGAAGATGCAGCCAGTGCGCCGTCCATTCTAGGACCACCAACAAGTGACTGCGGTGTTTTATATGGAGAATCAACCAGTCTGAATTTCCTCTGAAGTCTTGCAAGAGCAAGCATTCCGTCCTGCTTTAGAGCAGTTGAGAATTCCTCTGCTGCTAGTCCATCTATCTGGTGTCCGCCATAAGTAATAAAGTCAAATACAAATCCAAGCTTTCCGATCTCTTTAGGGAAAATCCTCATTTCATCCTCTGTCATACCGGTCGTGTCCCAGTTAAAAGATGGTGAGAGGTTGTATGCAAGCATTTGGTCTGGATAAACTTCATGCATTGCTTCTGCGAACTCTCGAGCTTCTTCTAAATCTGCGGTCTTGGTTTCCATCCAAATTATATCGGCATAAGGGGCTACAGCTAGAGATTTTGCTATTGCATATTCAATACCACCCTTAACCTGATAGTATCCCTCAGGTGTCCTTGAAAGCTCACAGTCCCATGAAGCTTCAATCCCCATAGATCTTGCTTTTTCTCTTGCGTGGTGGAAGGAGACGTGCTTTGCAAACTCATACCATTCTTCAATAGTGAGTTCCATGTCTCTTCCTTCTTCAATCTGAAACTCCATCTTCTCTGCTACAGCCTGGGCAAAAGTCATAAGAGCTGACTCTGATTCCCATATTTCTACGAATTTAGTAGCTGCATTATCAAGCGGTTTGGTAATGCTTCTTTCTTTACCGTCTTTAAGCGCCTGAATGCTTTCGTCAATTATTGATGTAAGCCCTACTTCATCAAACCAAGTGTAGGCCTGCTCATACTCGTCATCTGAGATCTGATATAGAAGATGACCGTTAACATCTGTAATTCCTTTGTCATAGAATCTTTTTAGAATTGATAGGTAGCAGATTTTATATCCTGGTACATCTGTATTGGTAGCACCAAGAATAAACGGATGATCCCTCTCATCCCCCCTTCCGTCTAGAAGGTTTGCTGCTTCAGCATCAGTTCTTGCAACAATGATTCCAGGCACTTTCATAATATCTAGCTGGAATCTTGCAGCAGTTAGTCTTTTTATCTGCTCATCTATAGGAACAAGCACTTTACCGCCCTGGTGTCCACATTTTTTGGTACCAGGTTTTTGGTCTTCAATGTGATAACCAGTAACGCCAACTTCAACAAAACGGCGAATAAGGTTTCTTACGTGCGCATCACCGCCGTGACCTGTGTCTGCATCGGCTATTATAAATGGTCTGTAGTCATATTTAGGTGTAGATTTTCTTTCCTTCTCAGACATTCTTGATCTAAAGAATTTCTGGTTTTTATCTGCTGTAAGAAGCGCTCTTACCAATGTAGCAGCCTCATCTGGAACCTGGCTGAGCGGATAGCTTGCTAAATCCGGCCCTGGATCCTCATCCTTGGAGCCTTTAGCTGATGTTGCCCATCCGCCTAGATAGATACCTTCAATACCGATGCGTTTCATTGCCACAATCTGGCTTGGTGAATAAGGGCCAAAACTTGTGATCTGCTCACCCTTTGCAAACAGCTCTCTTAATCTATCGAAGAACTCTTGTGAATATACTCTTGCAACTGTGTAGTCTTGTTCTAATGTTCCCCTTTGCTGCACAACTTGACGCGCAGAATATAGACGCTTAACGCCTTTAAATCTTGGGCTTGCAAAATACTGTTTAGTTTCATGTACCTCTCTTTCGAAATCGTCCATTTCGTCCTCCAATGATGTGTCAACTCCCTTTTCCGGAGCAAAATCTAAGTTTTCTGTAATCCTTGTGCCGTCTTTTCTAAATGCATCCATATATCCTGCAATCCTTTGTTTTGCAGTCTCTAAATCATGGTTGTTAAGGTTTATATTTAGAAGATCAATGTACCAAGGAGTTTTTACTTCATCTAGCACATATGCTCTAACAATTTCCTTTGCTATAGGAAGTGTTGTAGGTTTTGAATCGTCATGTACATCTTTGTCTTTAGCTTTGAGAAGTTTCTCATATTCTTCATCTAATAGTCTCTCAAAGAGTTCAACTGTGAAAGTATCTCCGGCTTTTACTTTTGTCTCTTTATCAGCTTCGTTTAATTTGCCGCCTTTGTGAAGCCATTCCCAAAGAATGCTCAGTCTTATCTCACCTGTTGCGGCGTCCTCCATGAGATATAAAATGTCATCGTTACCAAAGAAATCAGCTGGCTTTAGTGCGGCAGCCTGAAATCCTTGTCCAAAAGCGTTTCCATATTGAAGCGCTACACTAATAAGGTTACGTGCTCCTCTTATAGATCTTGGAGCTTCTTCAAGAAGTGTTAGACCTTCTGCATCTTCGTCTGTATAAGTTAGCTCTGGGAACTTTCTTCCAAGCTGATTGGCATCACCGACTTTCTCCCAAACTGGTCTAATTATGTGAACCATCTTCCAGTGAGCAACCCACTTTCCGCTGGCTCCTTCTTTTTGCTCTCTAACTGCACCTGCTAGGGCTTTTTCCATACTGCTCTCAACACCTTCTTTAGAGCCTACAGGAATATTAGGTTCCATTCCACCCTGCCATAGCGCAAAATTGCCGTTTACATCAGGAGTATTTACCGCACGTCTTACACGGTCTTCATAATTTCTCATGTAGCCATAGGTCATGGTGATAGGCTCAATGTTAGGATTTATGAAATATTTATCCCAGGCCATAGCGTCAGAGACGCTGTTTATATAGTCCCATCTACCGGTATTAAATCCTACAAAGTGTCTTCCTAGTGCTGCTCTTATTTCCATTAGCTGAAAAGTCTCTTCAAGCTGCTCAATTAGCACATAACCTTTGATAGAGCCAATTGGGATATTAAGGTGATCCTCAAGTGCTGTTAGAAGCTCATTCCAAAATGCTGCTTCTTCAGCTGTCTGAATTTTTGGTAGGTAAAGTACGATTGAAGAACCATTTTCTTGAAGCTCTTGGTAGTTGTTAACTACATATGTCACCATGTCTACTATAGAAGCAGAAAGAGCAAGCCCATTTTCATCCCGTATGTGTCTGTCATCAAGATGAAGCCCTCTAGCACGGAAAATTATAGTAGTGAAATCAAGCTGTTTCTTCCAATCTTGTATTTTTTCTTCACCGAAAAAGCCCTTTGACCATTTATTCATTTCTCCGGCAACTTTTTCAGCTACTTCCATAAATTTAGGGTCTTTTCTTATTGCGAGCTTTAGGTTTCTCTGGTTATCAAGAGACATTGTATTAATCTGTCCCAGTGCATCCTCGCCATCAAACATCCAGCCGTCTGCGCCGGAAAGCAGAGCATATGCAACGTTACGAATGCTGCTCTCTAGAGGGGAATTGGGTTTTGCGGCAGGTCCAGTACCTTGTATCCATTGTGTTTGGAGATCATGAGGTATTTCTGAACCAACAAATTTACCATCTCTTGCATCTTGCACCTTAATATCGGTGCGTGGAATAAAATCATGTGAATCTAAAAATCTTATTCTTTCTTTGTTACGAAACCTCTGTGCTCTTCGGGCATATCTTTTTTCCATTAGCAGTTTTTGGTCTTTATTAAAAACAGACAAAACTGTTAATGCATCAATTACTTCATCTGTATATATATCGGGATATTCGTCAACCAGACCATCTCTGATCTGAAGACCTTTGTTGGATGAAATCACTCTTAGTGATTCCTGTGATAAATTTCTTACCGTACTCATTTCACCTATCTCCTTGCTTGGCAGTTTTTCATGCTACATAAAAAAATAGGCTTATCATTATAATATAAGAAACAGTTAAATCAAATTTATGTGCGCATTGCGTAAAGAAATGATTTTAAATTGAATAATTAAAGGGTGTTAGGGAAGTTTGCAGATGCAAAACTTATTGTGCGCTGCACAATAAAGATCCAATTCTGGACAATAATCAGAAATAATATAATTTGCCTTGAGGGTTCAAATTTCTCACCTTATTATATAAAATAGTTTTTGGGCGGAGAGACAGGTTGTTGAAAGCAGTCAAACAAAATAGCATTTAGTGTCTATGACTATAATAAATAAAAGAAAACTAATCCTCGTTCTTCTAACAGTGACCATATCTTTGGCCACTTATATAAGCTATGGGGAAGAGGTCATAGTTGAAGAGCAAATTGTCATAGAAGAATCTTCAGAGCTCACGCTTGAAGAGGCTTTAGTAATAGCAGTTGCCGATAACCCTAAAGTAGAAAATGCATTTTTAGAGATAAAAAAAGCTGACAGCGCTATTTGGGCTATTAAAACAAGACTCTTTCCAGAGTTTGATTTCAGTTTATATGAAGCTTATCACCTTACCGAAGAAGCCTTTGAGTTTAAACAGGGAGCTTTTGGAGATTTCCCGGTTATTGGGCCTATTCCAGCTGAAAATACAAGTATTGAAACAACACCGGATTTCACCACCTTTATTACTGCTACAGTTCAACAGCCCCTCTCTCAGCTATACGAAATATCTCTTCTTGTAAAGCAAAGAGAGATACAAAAAGCGGTTACTGATCAGGATTTTAGGGCGCGGGTTCTTAACATCACCGATGAAGTAAAAAACGAATATTATCAAATTCTAAAAACACAAAGCGACCTTGAAGCACAAACGGAGAAAATTGTTTTTTTAACATCACTCAAAGAACTTGTAAACAGAGATGTGGCTCAGCAAAGGCTTTTAGAAAGAGACAGCCTAGAGGTTCAGGCAAGGTTGGCAAGGGCAGAGTATAGGAAATTCAAACTTGAGAACACTTTAGACACGCAAAAAGAAAAATTTAATAAACTTCTCGGTCGGGATATAGAAACTCCCTTTAGTGTCACTCATGTGGATTACGCAGCACCGTTTAGCGTTAATGTACAGGATGCTGAAGAGCTAGCATTGGCTCAAAGACCCGAGATAGAAATAGCTGAACTTGATATTGAATTTGCCGAAAACGAAGTGAAAGTTAAAAAATCAAAATACATTCCTGAAGTTGGGGTTCAGTTTCAATACATTGCAAATTTAAATGTTGAGCTTCTACCTGAAAATATTGCAACTATTGGACTTTTTGCCAGGTGGGACGTATTTGACTGGGGAAGAAAACAAAGTGAGATAGCTCAGAAAAAGAAATCCGTCATACAGGCGCAAAACAGATTAGACGAAGCGACATCTCAAGTTCTTATAGATGTAAATTCATCTGTTCGTAGTCTTGAAGAAGCCACAGTTTTAATTGATGTCACAGAGCTTGAGAAGATTGCCGCAAAGGAAAACCTAAGAGTTGTAATGAATCAATACAGGGTACAGGACGCCTTATTGACCCAAGTGCTCGAGGCAGAATCAGATTTGGAAGATAAGAACAAAAATCATCAAAAAGCAGTGCTGGACTATTGGACGGCCCGGGCCGATTTAGATAGGGCAATTGGAGAAAACTGATGAAAATCACAAACCTTACTTTAGCCGTAGTTATAGCTATCGGCGGCATCTTAAATGCATGCAGTGGTGATCATAGCAAAAAGACTGTTACTCCGGTGAGAGTCGAAGAAGTCAGAATCCACGATGAAAATGCACCTGTACGATATACGGCGAGTGTAAACCCATACAGTCAAGTTAGTCTGGACTTTGAGGTCAGGGGTTATGTGATAGAGATTCTACAAACTCAAGGAGCTGATGGAAGATCCAGAGATGTTCAGGCAGGAGATTTTGTCACAACAGACCTGCCGCTAGCACTTATTGACCCTACTGAGTATCTAGCAAAAGTGGTGGAGGCTAAATCACAGCTCGCCTCAGCTAGGGCCGCGCAGCAAAAAGATACCGCGGCATACAAAAGAGCTCAAATACTTTATTCACAGCAAAGCATGACTGCTCCAGAGCATGACCGGGCTGTAAAGAACTTCAAAACATCTAATGCACAAGTTAAGGCGGCTGAGGCAAACCTGGTTGAGGCTGAGCAAAATCTTTCATACTGCACACTCAGAGCACCGTCTAATGGAGTTTTACTAAGCAGGGATATAGAAATTGGCGCTCTCGTCAGACCGGGAACAAAAGGATTTGAGCTTGCAGATGTATCAGCTGTTAAAGTTGTCTTTTCCATACCCGACACTGTGTTAGGAGACGTCAGGCTCGGCGAAGTAATGGAGGTTACAACAGAATCAATAAAAGACACCATTTTCTTAGGTGTGATAACAGAGATTGCGCCATCTGCAAATCTTAGAACAAGGGTTTTCAATGTTGAAATCACAATACAAAACCCCGAGAATCAGTTAAAGCCCGGGATGATAGCTTCACTGAACGTCTTTAAAGGAGATTCAGTAAATCCAGTGTACGCCGTACCTTTAGATTCAATAGTAAGATCAGTAAACTCCCAAGATGGATACGCAGTTTTTACAGTTCATGAGAGCGGGGGCAAGGTCAAAAGTCAAAGAAAGGACGTGACGCTTGGAAGTGTATATGGAAATAGAATAGCGGTTGTCCAGGGCCTAAGCGAAGGGGAAAAAGTAGTTACAATGGGAGCTCAGCAAATCCGAGATGGACAGGAAGTAAATATTATTCACTAGTTAAAATTAGAGAAGTGATGGAGGAAGCATGTCAGAGAATGTCTGGAGAATATATCTATCAGGTGAAATACATAGTGACTGGAGAGAAAGAATATTAGAGGGATCTGTAGATCTTCCAGCTGAGTTCTACTCCCCTGTCACAGATCACGAGGCAAGCGATCTTTGTGGTGAAGAGATACTAGGCAAAGAAGAGCTCAACTTCTGGAGAGATAGAAAAGGAGCCGGAATTAACTCCATAAGAACTAACACACTAATAGAAACAGCAGACATCATAGTTGTTAGATTCGGACCCAAATATAAGCAGTGGAATGCAGCTTTTGATGCTGGATATGCATCAGCTTTGGGAAAACCCATGATCACACTACATGATGAAGAATATGATCATGCACTCAAAGAGGTGGATGCTGCAGCTAGAGCGACGGCCAGAACCCCTGAGCAGGTAGTGGAAATTCTAAATTACGTAATTTTAAAGTAACCCTTATATGGCTCATAGAGACGACAAAGATATAATTGCCAATACCCATAACACGGCCCGTTATTTCACAGAAAACAGGCACGTAGCCTGGGTACTTCTTTTTGCAGTCCTTATCTGGGGCGCGTTTAGCTGGATGAACATGCCTAAACGAAAAGACCCCGATATTCCAGTTTTGGTTGCAGTTGCCATCTGCCAATGGCCAGGTGCAGATGCTGAGCAGGTTGAACAGCTTGTTACAAAACCAATGGAACAAACCATAGCGCAAAACTCTAAGCTTCATGAACCTGGAGCGGGAAATGATTTTGCCCTACAATCAACCTCTCTTGCTGGATATGCAATCATCCAAATTCAACTATCAGAAGGACTTGCGGATACTACGCAAGAGTTTAACGATATAAATTTAAGATTAAAGCAGCTAAACGATCAATTGCCTCAGGGCGCAGGCCCGATTCAGTTTAACAGCGGTTTTGGCAACACAGCGGCCCGAATGATTACTGTGGCTAGCCCCAAGGAAAGCGATCTGGAACTAGAGCTTAGAGCAAACAATATTAATAAGGCGATTGAACTAGCCAGAAATGATGCCGGATCAGAAAGCGGACGGGTATCTTTAGTTGTTGCTCTTCCAACATCCGTAGATACAACTGCATTAAATAGTGTTATAGAGCTCTTAGTAATAAATCTGATTGAAAACGGCATTGCTACAAATATTAAAGAGGTTATTGGGCCTTCTTTTATAGGACTTGATCTAAGCCCTCTTGTAGGCGATCAAGAGCTCTTAGACTATACATTTACTTTTACCAAACAAAAGCTTGGTCTAAACAGCTTTCATATAGACGGCTGGGATCCAATATTAGTTAGAGATATAAAAGACACAAAGAAAAAACTTAAAGAAGTTGACGGAGATAAATATAGTTACAGAGACCTAGAAAACATTACTGAACTAATAACTGAGAACTTTCAAACAATCGAGGAAGTCTCGATTATTCAGCGCTCAGGAACTCTTAGTCAAGTTATCTATCTTGATTACTCTCAGGACGTTTTTGCATCTTATGGAATTACTCCTGCAAAAATAAAAAGTGCTCTTAACGAGAGAAACATTATTGTCCCAGGAGGAGAAGTAGAGGTTGACGGCACTGAAGTCATTGTATATCCGTCGGGCGCATTTAACTCAGTAGAAGAGATTGCAAATGTAGTAATAACAGAAACACAAGACGGGACCCCAGTTTATTTAAGAGACCTTGGCGAGATTGTAAGAGGCTACCAAAGCCCGCCTAGCCTGCTTAATTTCTATAAGTGGCAAGATGATAAGGGCAATTGGCATAGAAGCAGAGCCATAACCTTGGCCATACAGATGCGGGACAAGGATCAGATAGGAAAATTCGGAGAGGCTTTAGATCAGGCTACACAAAAACTTGCGCCACTTCTGCCCTCGGACATCATTATAGATAAAACTTCAGACCAACC
>JBCCIH010000084.1 GCA_039028315.1 Thermodesulfobacteriota bacterium
GTCTGCTAACTTATGTACAGAATCACACATGAGAGAATTAGTAGAAAATGGCTTTGAAGTTTCAGTAGTAAAAGATGCAACAGCAGCAGCAATATTACCGGGTATAAACGGTTATGAGGCAGCTCTTACTAATTTTAGAATGATAGCAAGCCATGTGTTTACTACCAAAGAAGTATTAGAGCGTTTGAAATAAGATTCTTTTTCGATAAAGGTATACATACTGTACAAGTTCAGTATTCAACAGAGAATATAGCCTCAAATAGCACATACCTTCGTAACGCCTCTATTAAAGTCACAACTGGACTAGACGGAAAAAGTACTAAGAAATTTTTTGAAGTAGATAGCACTGCCTGGACTCAGATTACAGATGCAGAGCTAAATTTTGTTATGCCGGCAGATGCTGAGGCGGCTATAACATTTTCTTCAAATCTTAAGATGGAGCAGGGTGATTTTATTCTGCTCAGAGCTATTGTTGATAACGGCGCCTTTGTGCTTTATCCCAAAGAGGTGACCCTAGCTGGGCGTAAATACCATTGGGAAGCAAACAGCGTAACTTTCAATGCTGAGGAGCTTCCTCCTGGCGCTCATACTGTTAAATTTGAGTGGAAATCAAGCCTTACTGACGAAATAGCTATTGCACAGATGGAAGCATGGTCAATTATAGTACAAACGAGAGTGAATGATTCCAAAGAAACATTCTTTGACGTGGTTTCTCAAAATGACACTGCAAGTACAATTGAAAGTTATTTTCAGGAAATACCTAATCTGGCGACTCATGTAGACGTTGATGAAGTTTCAGATATCGCAGTAACTTTCAGCGGTGTTCTCTATGGGCCGGGAGTAATAATTGTTGCTCCAATGATAGATGGTCATGTAGATACTGAGCAAGAGGTAGTTCTTCATCACCCATATATAAGTTATGAAAACGATGACTTTAAAAACCCGATCTCAAACAATACAGGAATAGCCAGCTATACATTTGCATTAAAAGAACTTTGGCCTAAAAAAGCTGGTTACGACATAGGAGTTGCTTTTAGAGTGGTCCAAGCCGGAGTTAGCACAGATCCTGCAGGCTATGTCACTGACGCAACTCTTACAGTAGACAAAAAACTAAGAATTGGACCTGACCTAGCAGTAGGCCCAAATATGGCAAGGGCTTCTAAGAAGCGCGAGTCAATTCTTGAGCCTATATATGGCGAAAGAGATGTGCTCGCTGTTATCATAGATCCACAAATTATGGAAGACCCGGCCGGAACAATGTTTTATGTTGAGATTGATGATGCTCTTAACGGAAACTATATGAGCGCTAAAGATTACTTTAGCGTAAACTCTGGTGGCAGATTAACTCTTAACAAAGCAGCTACTCTTGGGATATACCAAGCAGATCATGCTGCACAGATAACAAATGATAAAAATTATTACTTAGACCCAGAAAACTTTGACTGCGAAAGCGGCGCAGAGTACAAGGGAGGCTCCGATGCACTTCATGCAGAGGCGCTAACACAAGCTGATGCAGAGTTTGATTTTTCAGCATATGATAAAAACAATGACGGAATTATAGCTCCTAGCGAGCTTGCCATTGTGGTAGTAATACCAAGAGATTCTGTAGGCAAATCTTCAATTATGACTAGCTTTAGGCCTAAGTGTGATGGCTCTGATTTTGAACTAGACGGCGTAAGGATTACCGAAACAGTACATCTTAATACAATTTTTGATCCTTTTGGCCTAAGCGTTGATGAGAAAATAGATAACATGATGGTTGCTGCTCACGAGCTTGCTCATCATATCCTAGGTCTTGACGACGTATACGGAAAATACAAGGGTGTCCATGACGGAGTAAACTTTAATCCACTTCTGCCTTTTGAAAGTGACTGCCCTGAAGAACTAGGACCAGGTGAGGATTGTCAGAACCGTTTTGTTCACACGGCGCCTCATAAAATTTCTCTAATGACATATAAGACCGGTATGGATGTTGCCTCAACCCATCTAATGGGATTCCACAAGCTTCACTTGGGATGGGTCACACCTAAGATTCTGGAAGAAGAAGAGCAGTATGAGCTATACGATGTAAAACTTGCTGAACATGTATTTATTCTTCCAAGAAGGTTTGATACTGGACTTGAATATGTCCTTTTAGAAACCAGGTATAACCAAATTAATCAACAAGCGGAGTTTTATGACTACGGGATAATAGATAAAGGAATTTCCGTATATCATGTGGTTGAACCTGATGAGGGCTGTAAATCCCCACTAGGTGCAACTGACTCCAGCTGTAAACCTCTCAAAGCTCCTGCCTGCATGCCAACTAACATTTGGTTCGATAAGCATGCAAGCAACTTTGTAAGAGTAGGAGTTCGATTAATACAGCCAGACATGATCCACTACTGGGATGACACTTCATTCCCAGCGGGAGATGATTACACCGGGTTTAGTGTAACTATGTTTGATAGCGGCGATCAGCTACTTGATAATGCAGCTGTAGCATGTCCAGCAAATATGGCAGAGAAAATGCCGGATGACACATTCCCAATCCCATCCTTATTATGGGTAGATGGAAAGTCTAGCGGCTATAGAATAAAAAACATAATAAACACTAGCCCAAGCTATAAGTTTGATCTTGAAAACGATAACTTGTAATTACAAATTACCGCCAAACCCCATCATTACCCCCGGTTCTCTTAACCCTCTTTAGGAGAGCCGGGGATTTTTTATTTTAGAAACATTCTCAGAAAATGAACCTTTCTAAGCGCTGGAGTTACTTACTATTCAAAATCAAGTTTAGGAGGCATTGAAATGAACGACTTTGTAACTTTCGCAAAACAATTAATGGTTTTTGGAGTAATTCTATGTATATGTGTTGCTGGGATAAAACCCTCGCTTGCTAAATATACTGCAAATAATCAAACTCAAAATATTAAGTCTGCAAAGATTGCACTTCCAGACTTAAGCACGCATCCGGGTATTGAAGTGGCTGGTTTGCAGGCAAACTGGGGAGACACAATTATTATAGATGCAAGCCTAGCTACAGGATCCCATAATGGAATGTGCGTGTTTCCATACAAAGTGGATATATGGAATCTTGGAACAGCGCACACCGGGGCATTTGAGTACAGATTAAAGTCAGGAACATGGTCCATACTTGAAGGGCATCCTGGTCTTGCTGCGGGCGGATTTACTCAAGCGCAGGGCCACATTGGTCTAAAACCCGGAAAGCAGAAAGTACTCGTAGGCCTTGATAATATGAACCAGATTGCAGAGTTAAATGAAAATAACAATATTTCGCAGGCAGTAACTGTAAAACTAAAAGGCAACTGTTTATCAGTTAAGCCTTATTTTAAGAGTAAGAGCGCAAAAAACATGAAATCGTTTAGCAAATATAAATAAGCTAAAAAAATCTACTCATCTCCTTATCTCTTTAAAGCCCTGGTCGTTCAAATAAATACGAATGGCCGGGGCTTTTTTCGCTATTTTTATAAAAAATGAAAATTTCTTTGAACCTTTTTCTACCCAGGTGTTACTCACTTAGTAAATACAGATTAAAAGGAGATAAAAGATGAAAAATTTAAACCTAAAATCAGTTCAGATAGCAGCACTACTAATAATCTCAAACCTATGCATTACAGCATGGGCATTCTCAAACGAGCTTCCAGATTTAGCCGGATATCCTGGAATACAAATTGCCGGCAAACAAGCTAACTGGGGCGAGAAAATTAAGATACATGCACAAGATGCAGACTATAGCAAAGATGGAAAATGTGTGTTCCGCTATGATTTGGGTCTTGTAAATGTTGGCAGCGCACCAACAGGAGAGTTTGGATACAGGATCAATTCTTCAGGTTGGTCTACATCACAAACACATCCTGGTGTTAAAGCATATGAGCAAACCTTTGCTATAGGCGAGATTGAGCTAAAACCAGGAAAGCAAAAGTTAGTAATAAAGTTAGATAATAATGAGCAAATAACAGAATCAGACGAATTTAATAATATCCCGTTTGCACTTCAGATTGATGTAAAAGGCAAATGTAATTCAGAAAATAATTCTGAATCTATTATTGCAACAAAATAGAAGATTGCTTGGCCTAATGCCTATCCCCTAAGCCATACCCCAGACCCGGCTTCTGTAAGAAATTACAGTTGCCGGGTTTTTATTTTCATAAATTTTTTTATCCAATATTTTCTTTGAACCTTTTATATTCTGATCGTTACTAACTATTCAAAATCAACAAAAGGAGGTAAGCAAAAATGCTTATTCAACTTAATACAAAAAAAGTTTTATCAGTTTTAGCATTAGCAGTATTTATGTTTGTTGGACTCGGAGTAAATACAACATTTGCAAAATGTCCTTACGACATTTTGGCACTATGTAAGGTTGACGGCAAATGGGTTAACTGCTGTGACCATTATGGCTACACAATAAATGGTGAGGAACCATCAAACTCTTCTAACAAAGGAATTAAAAATAAAAGTTTTAAGGCTAAGAAATCTAAATCAAAGCCAAAGAAGCTTATTGTTGCAAAACCTGTACAGAAAAAGTCAGATTTTGATTTGCAGCAAAAAACACCGTCAAACGGCGGGGCATCTATTTATCAGATGAATGGCCTTAAAGGCGTTGTGCCGATGAAGCTTGCTACAAAGATGGTAAACGGCAACGAAGTAAAAGTTATGAAGATTGCCAATAAGAATGTAAATCAAAAAATGAAATGGAATGCAAAATTAGACTGTCCACAAGGGACAGGTATGAAAAGTTTCTCTATATCTACAGTAAATGGTCCTGTAACAGTTCTTAATCCGGCAAATTATTCTATTGGCAGCATGACCAAGCAGGTAAATATAAAACCATGGAGCTTAAACCATGTTGCGGAGCAGTGTCAGGATGCTCTGACTAAGCCAAACGGTAAATACCACGAAGAAGCAACTATAGCTCTTCAGCCTAATGTAAGTGAGCATGTAAGATTTCAAGCAAGCTGCTACTACCACGGCACAAATAACTACAAGCAATACAGCGGACAGGTTAAACCAAAAACAACAGTAAAATGTGTTCTAACAAATCCGCCGTACGTTCCGGAAACATAATAAATTTGTCTTCTTTCTACTCCTTCTAAAGAGCCCCTGCAGGATGCATATCCTGGAGGGGTTTTTTTGAACCATTTCTCTATCTCTTGTTACTAACTATTTAAATATAGCAAAAGGAGGAATCAACCATGATAAGGTTATCCAACTTAAACAAGGTACTAAGAGATATTAGTTTTTACACAGCATTAGTGATTTTAGCTATTACATTTTTTACATCTGTAAGCATCGTGAGCACGAAAGCTGCCACATTTAATGTAGACAGCACAATCGATGCAGTTGACGCAAATCCCGGAGACGGTATATGCGATACCGGAAAGGGCTTTTGTTCACTTCGTGCAGCAGTGATGGAGAGTAATGCACTTTTAGGTCCCGATGACATAGTGCTTGAGTCAGATTCTTACGCTATAACAATAGCAGGCGGCGATGATGCAGCAGCAAACGGTGATCTGGATATTACCGATGATGTTCTTATCCAAGGACAGGGCGCTATGGATACAACAATTGATGGTAACAATATCAATCGCGTCTTTCATATCATCAATATTAACCAGGAAGGACAGATAGAGGTCGAAATTTTTGATCTCAAGATCTTTAACGGTGAGGTAAACGATCTTGGCGGAGGAATTAGAAATTCTAGTGGGAATTTGTTATTGGAAAGAGTTTTAATCGAAGCTAACAACTCTAGAAGAGGCGGAGGTCTGGCTAACGGATCTCAGGCTACAACAAATATTAGAAGTAGCGCAATTTATGAAAACAACGTCTTAGCTGGTCCTGAGCAGTGGGGCGGAGGTATATATAACTCTGGCGAGCTTGAAATGGTTAACACTACTATAAGCAATAACAATGTGGGAGATTTGGGCGGAGGAATATTCAATGAGGGTAATTTGAATATTATTTTTTCAACTATCGCATCTAATGTTTCAGTTTCTGAAAGCTCAGCTGGAATACATCAGACAATAAGCGGATCAACAACTATTTATGCTTCAATCTTAGCCAATAACTTTAGCTTTGACTGTGGTGGAACCCTTCTAACATCCCAAGGATTTAATATATCCACAAGTAACTGCAATCTGAATCAGCCAAGTGATATGCCAAATACTAATCCGGTCATAGATTTTCTTCAGGAAACGAGCGGCGACACTATGGCTCATCCGCTACTAAATGAAAGTCCTGCAATTGATTTGGCCGGCAGTGAAGAAGCATGTCTGGATCTAGGCGTTGATCAAAGAGGTTCACTTAGACCTAGAGACGGAGACCTGGATAAAGATGCGGAGTGCGATTCAGGAGCATTTGAACTTAATCCAGAGATAGACAGTGGAGAGTCTGCAGGTGAAGGATGCTCTCTAGTTAGTATGAACAGTGTCACAACCCTTCCACTATATATGCTCGTACCAGTTTTGGTAGTTTTAGCTTTTGGATATAGAAGAAACAAAATTTCTGCAAATTAAAATTAAACAAGGGCTGCAGCTAAATCTGCGGCCCAAATTTCCCACTACTTATAATTGCCCGCAATAAAAAAACTCATACAAAATTTGAACCATTTTATGCTGTTTTGTTACTTACTATTCAAATTCAATTAATGGAGGATTTAACCATGAATAGGTTGTTTAACTTTTTAAAAGCTTTAGAAGTACCAAATATGACAATGAGTATTTTGATCCTGATCACAGCACTATTTGTATTCATTGGATCCAGCAATTTGCGTGCTGCAACATTTGAAGTTAACAGCACAATTGATGCAATTGATGCTAACCCGGGCGATGGGATCTGTGATGACGGCGATGGCAACTGCACGCTTAGGGCCGCAGTTATGGAGACAAATGATCTTGCGGGACCTGATGAGATAGTACTAAAGGCCAAAACATATTTAATTACAATTCCCGGCCCTGACCATTTTGCGATTAAAGGAGATTTAGATATAAGAGATGATCTTCTTATACAGGGACAAGGCGCTGCTAAAACAGTGATTGATGGAAGCAATTTAACCCGTGCTTTTGAGCTTCGTGACGATGATCTCATGAATAAGGTAAATGTGGAAATTTATGACCTCACTATACAGGACTGTGTGGTAGGAAACGCAGGTGGAGCTATTAGAAACCACTCAGAAAAATTACGTTTAGAGAGAGTTGAGCTTATAGCCAATTTCGCTCCTAGAGGCGGCGGTATTTATAACGGTCCAAATGGTGATACGAAAATTCTAAACTCTGGAATATACTATAATTTCGCCACAGATGATCCAGGAATGGAACGAGGCGGCGGTATCTATAATGACGGCGAATTGTTTGTAGGTAATTCAACAATTAGCAGCAACACCGCTGGAGATTTGGGAGGAGGTATTTTCAACTCAGGCGATATGCACCTTGCTTTTAATACTGTTGCAGCAAACATCACAATTGCAGGTCTTGCAGGCGGTATACACCAGACTGCAGGATCTACCGATGCTACGCTGTTTGCAAATCTGTTTGCAGATAACCAAAACGGCGACTGCGCTGGTGCTTTGGTTAAAGTTGAATCACTAGGCTATAACCTTGCAGAAGATGATTGTAATTTAAATGATCCTACTGATGAGCCAGATACTGAGTCTCAAATTGGTATGCTCGCTATGAACGGCGGTGGAACCATGACCCATGAACTTTTTGAAGGCAGCCCTGCGATAGATATGGCTGGAAACGATTTTGAATGCTTTGAAGTTGGAGTGGATCAAAGAGGAGTTAGTAGGCCCCAAGACGGAGATTTAATTGGCGAGGCTAATTGTGACGCTGGTGCATTTGAATACATTGCTAAGCCCGTTTCAGACGGTGATAGCGGCGGCGGATGTTCATTAGCCAAGAGCGGATCTGCTTCATCAATGTCTATTTATCTTCTGATACCTGTGTTCTTATTGGCAGTTAGATTTCTCAGGAGATATCAGGAAAACGTATAACACTAAATTAAAAGGGCCGCATAAATATCTTGCGGCCCAAATATATTTTTGAGTATGTGCAACAATCAAAAAGTATGGAGATAACTATTTATGTTGTGTATGATGAATAAATATTCTAAAATAATTCAAGAGATTTATGGGGAGGATGGCTCACTGAACTATAGGCGCTTATTAGTTGTTTTAATAATACTTCTCGTTGATGCTGCTGCTTATGCACAGGTGCAGCTCACCCAGACTGAAGCTGGACAGGCATTCAAAGCTGGAGACTATGAAAAAGCGCTTGAACAGTTCAACTTGCTCCTAGACGAATATCCTGAGGACTCAGTATTAATCCTCAGATATATAGGACTCTCTTACCACCGTTTAGAGCAATATGACAAAGCTATAGAATCATATGAAAAGGCGCTTGAGATTGATCCTCAAAGCGCACCTGTTATTTTCTACCTTGCCTCCACTTACTTTAAAACCAGCAATACCAATAAAGCCCGGGAACTATTTCAAAATGTAATCAATATTTCACCAGACTCGCTATATTCTGGATGGGCTGAGCGATATATGCAGGCAATAGAGCAGCAAGAAACTGTGTATGAAAGACCGGGCGGTCCAAGGCTGTATCAGGTGTTTTTACAGGTTGCCCCTCAGCTGGATTTTAATGTTCCTGAAGCCCCTAGCAGCAGTGCTTCATTCAGTGACGATGAGTCCTTTAGGTTTACAGAATATGCCTCTATAGGACTTAGAACTAAGCAGCTTGGAAACTGGTTTTTGGGAACTGATCTATCCACATACCAAAGTCAAAATACTAAGAGTGAACTAAGAGAGTTTAACCTTGCTACTTTTGATGTCTCACCTTATATCAATTATACGACAACAGTTTTAGGCAAGCCGTTTTCACCAATTCTTAGATATAATTTTAACTATGCACTATTAGATTATGACAGCTATAGCAACTCGCACTCAATTTCTGCCACTCTGAACACTGCATTAACAGAAAACACATTGACCGTCCCATTCTACAGACTAAGGTTTGATAGTTTTAATGATAAAGGGTTTGATGATTCCATATCCTCACGGGACGCAACAAATAATGCATTGGGATTTCTGCAATATTTTTTCTTTAACCAAAGGGCTGTGAATGTTTGGGCAGGATATGAATTTCAAAATAATGATGCTGATGGACTCAATTTTAACTACAATGGGCACAGGATTACTGCAGGTATCTCTACTCCTGTCATATGGGGAATTAGAACTGATCTAAGCGGCGAGTATGGAAGAGATGATTATCCCGATTTTCAAGGTCCTAGGGATAGAGAAACGAACAGAGGAAGTTTTTTTGGAAGGATTACTCGAAATATCAAGGGTCCTGTATATGGAGCATTCTCGTATAGTTATACAAATGAAAATTCCAATTACAGTGTTCTTGAATTCGATAGACA
>JBCCIH010000085.1 GCA_039028315.1 Thermodesulfobacteriota bacterium
CGAAGGATATGATCCTGCAGCTGATGAGCTAGCTCCAGACTGGGCTAAGAAGGACGGAGCGCTTAACAATATTAAGCTCGGAATGGACATCTTTGATGTTTGGTTTGAGTCAGGTTCATCATGGCACTCAGTTTTAGAGCAGCGCAATATTGGATACCCTGCAGACCTTTACCTAGAGGGCTCTGACCAGCACAGAGGCTGGTTTCAACTATCACTTCTTCCTGCTCTAGGAGTAACGGGAGTGCCACCATTTAAAGCACTCTTAACTCACGGTTTTATGGTAGACGCTCAGGGCAGAAAGATGAGCAAATCAGGAGGGAACGCTCTTGAAGTTGAAGAGCTTCTTAAGACAAACGGTGCAGACATCTGCCGCTGGTGGGTTAGCTCACTTAAATATACAAACGACATTAAAGTAGATCTGGAGTTCTTTAAAGTAGCTGGAGATGAGTATCGAAAGGTTAGAAATACAATCAGATTCTTGCTCGGAAATATCAATGATTTTGATCCAAATAAAGACGCTGTCGAATTTAGTGCTGATGATAAGTATTCCCTCGACAGCTGGGCAATGTCTGAACTTTCAAATTTTATAAATGAAACAAACAAGGCTTATGAGGAGTTTGATTACAAAAAGGCAAACGAGCTAATATTTCATTTCTGCTATGAGACACTGAGCGCAGTATATCTGGCAGCTATAAAAGACAGACTTTACTGCGACAAATCTGACAGCAGAACCAGAAGACGCTCGCAGACTGCAATGTACAGTATTGCTGATGCGTTGATCAGATTTTTATCACCGATTTTAGTACATAGCGCTGATGAAGCTTACAGAAGCCTTCACAAAGAAGAGTCCGACACTCAAAACAGCGTTCATCTCTTAACTATGCCAAAGGCCTTAGAGGTACTAGCAGATGAGAATTGGGACAAGGTAATGGAGCTTCGCAGTGAGACTTTAAAAGCGATAGAAGAGGCCAAAGAATCCCAGGGAATCAGCAATCCTCTTGATACTGGTATAAACACAGAAGTTGAAAGTCAGTCTTATGAAGCATTAAAACCTTTTGAACCTGAACTTGCCGATCTTTGTGGTGTGAGCAGATATACAATCAGCAAAGGGGACAAGCTTGGTATATCGGTCCAAGATTTATCAGGCGAACTAAGGTGCGAGCGCTCTTGGAAACGAGACGGCTCAGTTAAAGAACGCTCTGACGGCGGCTTCTTATCAGATAGGGATGCTCAAGCTTTAGGACTAGATTAACAAAAGTAGACTTAGTCTACCCTGGAGGCCAAGTCATCTGACGGCCACCTAACAGATGAATATGAAGGTGATATACTTCTTGGCCGCCTTCTGGGTTAGTATTTGCAACCAGTCTATAACCTGAGTCCGAAATACCAAGTGACTTTGCTACTTCAGAGGCTTTCACCATCATATGTCCAAGGATTTCTTTATCGCCCTCAGTGACCTCAGCCATTGAGGGGATTTCCTTTTTAGGAATGATCAAAACGTGCACTGGAGCCTTGGGGTCAATATCCTTAAAAGCAAGACAAATATCATCCTCGTAGACTATATCAGCAGGTATTTCCTTATCTATAATTTTTTTAAAAATTGTGCTCATACATGCTCCTCCATTTATTCATTTATAATGACAAATTAATATTTCAATCTGTGTTTAATTACATATTCCAGGCCAATCACACAAGGGCTCTGTCGATTGAACTATGTGCATTCCTGCATCTGCAAATTCTTTAAATGCCTGATTTGCATGTTCAGTAAAATCTATTTCACCTGGCACAACAATAGGTGATGTACAATCCTGTAGTATATAAATTTTCTCCGCCAGATTCTCATCATCCGATCTAATCAATTTAAGCAAATCTGATATAGTCCATGCTATACAATGACTCTTTGCCTGACCCGCGATAATTAATGCATCAAAATCCAGTAGTTTTTTATATATATGATCTAGGTTTGTGGATTTCTCAAACAGTGCTTGGTTTCTAGCTCCTAGCGTAGTTCCCTCATGAGTTGTAATAACTTCTGGCCTTAGTACTGAATAATGCTCGGTAAGAGGGTGATCACCTTTAACATATATAAACGGCTGTGATGATCTTGCGATAGAATGAAAAAATACCGCCTCTTCAATAGAGGAAACGAGAGCATGGCCAATGCCGCCAAGCATAGCATGATAAGGCCAAATTGTAAGCTCATATTTTCCAGATTTCTCAAGCTCTTGTGTATAGTGAAGTAGATGTTTCTCGATGTAATTAGGATCAGACTGTAAGTTTTGCACTAAATCTTGATTAAAGCGCCATCTCTTATTTTTAATATCGTCAGAAGTTATCTGCGTATAGGGCTTTGGATGGTCTCCTTTCTCATCTAGAAAAAAGATGCCGTGAAATATGTGCATTGCCTGGTGTGTATCCATAGTAGGGAAAATCTGAGTAATATTATGAAGGTTTCTATATATAAACTCAGATAGCCGGATATTGTCATCAACAGCAGCCAGCCCCGAACTACCGCCAACGAAGAGCTCAAAACCTGGTATACAAAATGTATTCTGCACATCCACTAATACAAGACATATTCTAGGTTCATCTTGTGATACAGGGCTTAATTTATGTTCTTGAGCCCAATTGCCAGCCATAATAGCAATATTTTCATATTCTACTCGCCAAACCTCTTTAACCTTGTCTGAATTGTAATGAGGAGGAATTTTAAGCTCTTTGTTATTCATATAGCCGCCCAAAGGTTTATATCACTAAAATTGACATTATTCTTCTAAATTGTGATACTCACGATATTAACTTTAAACTGATACAAACATATTATGCAACTAAAGCGCCCGATTAAAGCCCATATATTTATCACATGCCTCGTCGATACCTTTTTTCCAAAAGTAGGTGAGAGCATGGTTTCAGTTTTGCAGGAACTTGGAGTCGAAGTTGATTTTATACAGGAGCAAACATGCTGCGGACAACCCGCATATAATAGCGGTTATCAACAAGATGCTAAACAGGTGGCCGAGAGATTCATTTTGTTGTTTGAAAATGTTCTATCAAGTAGTGAAAATGAGGAAATATACATAGTTTGCCCATCTGGATCGTGCAGTTCTATGGTTAAAGTATTTTATAAAGATTTGTTCAAGAACTCCCCTTTATTATTAGAAAAAATAGAGCTGATTGCCGCACGAACCTATGAGTTCTCTGATTTTTTAGTAAATGTACTAAATGTGCGTGAGGTTGGGGCTAAATTTGACGGGATCGTGACTTATCACGACTCATGTCACCTGCTTAGGGAACTCAGAGTAGAAAACGCACCAAGAGAGCTTATTAAAAAGGTAGAAGGTATTGATTTTAAAGAAATGGATATGCATGACGCATGCTGCGGCTTCGGAGGCACATTTTCTATAAAATTCCCTAAGGTTTCTGTATCCATGCTCGATGAGAAGATTGATTGTATATTAAATAGTGGCGCAGATACAGTTGTTTCGGCAGATATGGGCTGTTTAATGAACATCGGCGGAGCACTTAGCAGACGCAATTTGCCGATCAAAGTAATGCATTTGGCCGAGCTTCTTACAAAAAGAGGATAAATATGGCATATGAACAAGTAAGATTCGAAATAGATTCTGAGAAGGCCATACAAAATAAAGGGCTCAAAAAGGCTCTAGTGAATGTTACAAACCGCTTTCGTTCAGCTAGAAATAATGCGAGTCATGATGTTTCAAATTGGGAAGAACTCAGGTCAGCCGCTCGAGAAGTTAAAAAAGAGACCATCTCAAATTTAGACAAATATCTTCTAATGCTTGAGGATAGTGTTAAAAGCAAAGGCGGAAGGGTCCATTGGGCTAAGGATTCTAAGGACGCCTCTGAAATCATTATCAAAATAGCTGAGGATAGCAATGTTAAGTCAGTAGTAAAAAGCAAATCCATGGCTACCGAAGAAATAGAATTAAATGACAAATTCAATGAGGCGGGAATTAAAGTAGTTGAAACTGATCTGGGTGAGTATATCATTCAGCTGGCTGGTGAGCATCCATCTCACATAATAGCGCCTGCAATTCATAAAACTAAAGATGATATCTCTAGACTATTCTCAGACACATTCGATATTCCGTACTATGATAAGCCGGAGGACCTGACAAAATTTGCAAGAGAAAAATTAAGGAACGAATTTTTAAATGCTGATATGGGAGTTTCGGGAGCAAACTTCGCTGTGGCCGAGACAGGAACAATAGTAGTTGTAGAAAATGAGGGAAATGCCCGTATGACTACTACGGTTCCAAGAATACATGTAGCACTTGTGGGAATTGAAAAGCTAATTCCAAGATATGAAGATCTTTCACTATTTCTCACCGTTTTGGCTAGAAGCGCAACGGGGCAAAAGTCCTCAACATATGTATCATTCATCACAGGTCCAAAGAGACAATCTGATATTGATGGACCTGAGGAATTTCATCTCGTTTTACTGGACAACGGCCGATCTAATATTCTTGCATCAGATGAAACGAGAGAGTCTCTGTACTGTATAAGATGCGGCGCTTGCCTAAACAACTGTCCTGTGTACAGACAGGTTGGGGGCCACTCATACGGCTGGGCATACTCAGGACCTATAGGAGCAATAATCAACCCCCAGCTACTTGGACTAGACAAGGCATCAGAGCTTCCCTTTGCCTCTTCACTTTGCGGTGCGTGTCATGATGTTTGTCCAGTAAAAATTGATTTCCCAAAAGTACTTTTAGAGCTCAGAAAAAATGTTGTTGAATCAAAAAGCAAAAGCACTAGGTTAGGGGAGGCATTCTTAGAGAAGACAGGAATCAAGCTTTGGAGATTTGCAATGATGAATGAGAGAATATATAAAACTACAAATAAATTAGGCTACTATCTCCAAAAGCCATTTAGGAGTGGTGATGATAAATTAAATTCCTTGCCTTACCCATTTTCGAGATGGACTGAGCAAAGGGATTTCCCAGCAGTTGCAAAAAAAACATTTAGAGAAAGTTGGGCAGATATCAAGCAGGGTATAGGGTAGGGGACTAAACGAGAATGAGTACTTCTAGAGAAGAAATACTGCATAGAATAAGGCAAGGACTTTCAGGAGTAGATGTAACAATTCCGGAACATAAGGATCTTATATCTAAGGCTCAAAAAGTTAATGAGTTAATTTTGGATTCGAAAGATCAACTAGCATCTGAATTTATATCTGAGCTTGAGAAAGTAAATACAAATTTACTGTCTGCCGGCAAAGAATCTGAGATATTTCCTGCAATTTTAAAATTTGCCAAAGATAGGGGAATAAAATCCTTCTCAATTTGGGAATCTCAATATCTAAAAGAGATGAATCTCAAAAAACAACTTAAAGATGAAGGACTTAAACTGATTACAGCTAAGAACAAAAATAACATAGCAAGATGCGATATTGGTATAACAGAAGCGGACTATGCAATAGCCGACACAGGAACCTTAGTGCTCATTGCAAACAAAAACCAGCCAAGAAGCGTATCACTGATACCGCCTATCCATTTGGCTATTGTAAGACCAGAGAATCTAGTGAGAAACATCCAGGACCTGTTTGTAATATTAAAAAGCAAGCTGCAAGAGGATGAGGATCTTACCAGTAATATGACTTTTATCACCGGCCCAAGCCGCACGGCAGATATTGAACTTAACTTAACTCTTGGAGTACATGGACCAAAGGAGTTGTATGTGGTTATTTGAGATTTTATTGTTGGAAGAGACCACAGCTTGCATTGCCTAAGTTTACTCCATTTTCTATCACAGTCGCCGTAAAACCATTTTCTTCGTCATAATTCAGGTCGGTAAAAATAATATCGTCGCTGCACTCCACTGTCTCACAATCTATTTCAGTACAAAAAAGTACTGTGCCAATCGGAACAAAAACTGGAGGAGCTGTATCGCAACTCATACCGAAACAACTATTAGCTATAAACTCTCCCAAGCACTCAGACTCTCTAAAACCTTCAAATAAACAATCTGATGGTAAACCTGGAACACAATTCACACACTCATTACTACACCCACCATAATTGAGTAGTAGCAGAATTGGTATAAGCAGATACACAAAACTCTTTGCGCTTATTAACATATTAATTAAATGCTGCATGATATAGAAAGACAAAGCAAGTAGATTTCCTTGATTTGATATTTAGGAGATCCACTCGCGGGCGGTGAATTCCTGGCCGTTAATTTCTTTGGATTCCTCAGAGGCAAGGTAGACAAAAACTGGCGAGATATCGAGCGGGGTAGGGATGGTGTTTGGATCTTCATCTGGGTAGGCTCCGGCCCTCATATCAGTACGTGTACCACCGGGGTTAACTGAGTTCACTCTGATATTAGTTTCTGATAGCTCGTCAGCTAAAACTTGAGTCAGCGCTTCAACCCCGAATTTAGAAGCGGCGTAGGCTCCCCATTCTTTTTTCCCTTTTCGTCCGACGCTTGAGCTTACATTAATAATGGATGCACTGTCAGATTTAAGAAGAAGCGGGAGTAGGGCTTTGGTTACAAAAAACTGGGCGTTTAGGTTAATATGAACAACTTCTTCCCACACGTCCTCAGGGTATTCTATAATTGGCGAGCGGACTCCTAATATACTGGCATTATTGACTAATACGTCAAGCGCACCCCACCTGGATTCTATATCGAGCGCAAGTCGTTTTATATCATCCGCATCAGTAATATCACATAGCGCGTAGCGAATCTCGCCAATCATGCGAAGCTCTTGTTGCGTGGAGATAAGGTCATCTTCACTTCGCCCGCAAATAAGCACCTGAGCGCCTTCTTTAAGATAAGCCTCAGCTATTCCTTTACCGATACCTTTTCCGCCTCCTGTTATAAGAGCTGTTTTATGGGCTAATTTCATAGTGGGTTTCAAGTTTACCAGATTCGCATAATTTTACAGCGCAAATATCACTAAAAGTTCATCAACAAAACACGAGAAGTGCACCAATGGAAAAAGGTAAAGTGTATATATTATCTATACCATATACAATATATATAAATTAGAATTTAGTCAGACACAACTATAACATCGGTAAACCAGACTCTAAAATCACTATCAGGGTCTTGGCGGTTTAGTGATATTGTAATCGAGCCAAGCTCCATGTTGTCTTCCCATGTAGAAACACGGGTAGGGGCATCAGAGCCGCCTTTGCGGTAGACCCATTTTGTGATCATAGAATTATCGTCAAGATAAAGATCGTATATATCGCCCGGAGTGTAGCCTCCAGTCTCTGGATAAATTACACTGATTTTAGTGCTGGAGCCGCTTCCTAACGGCAAATCCAGTTTTTGGTCCTCAACTTCGATTCTGATACCGTCATCCCATACAAGATGAAATGGAAATATGAGCCAGTACTGATCATTTATGAACTTTGCGTCTATATCTTTAATTTCCTCTGATGCAGAAGAAAGATCGTTTTGGTTGTAAGTAACAGTCTCGCCATTTTCCTTATATGTAACTTTATTGTCTTTTGGATTCCAGACCCATGAGCGCTTTATAGTTTTATCTCCGAGCCGGGCATTGAACGTGTATTGAATTTCTGAGACTTTATCAAAACTTTGAAACCCGTAAGCATCGGCAATTTTTTGACCAATCGCCGAGACAACATGGGTTTTATCATCAGGGCCTGCATCAGGTTCCACCGAATCATCATCTGCGTAAGCTGCTGCAATGAATAATATGAATGCGATTGGAAGCAGTAAAAGTTTTTTAATCATCATAGTAAGGAAACCTCTCTTATTTGGATTGTTTTGCCTACCGTTTTTACAGTTTGTTCAAGTTTACCAGATTAGGCATACATTATGGAATATTGTTCATAACAAAACGGCCCCAAACAATTCTTATCAATACACTATGAGAACTAAAAAACGGTGCTACACTTTAATGATCTAATAACTTGGAGAGCCCAAGATGTCTAACGATAATCTTACAGAGCCTAACTACCAAGACCCTAGTGACCCCTATGCTAGGTTGTCTCAAACATTCCCTCGTCTATCTGATAGCCAGATAGAGAGAATCAAATCATTCGGCACAGTAGAGAAATTAGAAAAGGGCACATCTTTGTTTGAAAGAGGTCAGAAAACTGTAGATTTCTTCGTTCTTATATCAGGCACAATTGAGATACATGAGCACCGCGAAGAGGGGTTGAAAATTATTGCCAAACACCAAGATAGAGAATTTACAGGTGAAGTTGATCTTTTCAATGACCGAAAGATTTTGGTAAGCGGTAAAATGGGTGAGAAGGGAGAGGTTGTAAGGGTTAACAGGGCAAGTTTTAGAAAATTAATCTCAGCAGAGCCCGATATCGGCGAGATAGTAATGAGAGCCTTTATACTGCGCCGTGTGGCCTTAATATCACACGAGCAGGCCTCTGTTACTCTAATCGGGAGAAGAGATTCTAAAGACACAATAAGAATAGAGCGCTTTTTAAGGCGTAACGGTTATCCTGTGGAACTTTTTAATGATTCAAAGCATACGCAATGCTCAAAAGCTATTGAAAAATTCAATATTTCAAAAGATGACCTGCCGGCGGTACTGCTTCATGATGGTCAGAAAGTTTTAAAGAATCCCACCACATTTGATGTTGCAGAAGAGCTTGGAATATTTGAAGATATTGATCAGGAAAACACATATGACGTAGTTATAGTTGGGGCAGGCCCTGGAGGTTTGTCTGCTGCGCTAAACGCCGCCTCAGAGGGTCTTAGAACACTTGTTCTTGAGGCTGAAGCCCCTGGAGGGCAGGCTGGAACAAGCTCTAAGATTGAGAACTATTTAGGCTTTCCGACAGGAATATCAGGCCAGGCTCTTGCAGGTAGAGCATAGATTCAAGCTCAGAAATTCGGAACTAAAATCGCTCTGCCAAGATCTGTTCTTAATATCACTAAATCTGCTAACAATTTTGAAATAGAGCTTGATACCGATGAGAGAGTTAAAACAAAAACTGCTGTAATAGCATCGGGCGCACGTTATCGGGATCTCGGACTAGAGAATGAAAATAAGTTTGAGAACGCTGGACTTTACTACGCTGCGACTGCTATGGAGGGAAGCTTATGCGAGGGGGAGGAGGTAATAATTGTAGGCGGAGGAAACTCTGCCGGACAAGCTGCAGTTTTTTTATCTAAGTTTGCAAACCATGTTCATATCCTTGTAAGAAGCTCAGGGCTTGCAGAAAGCATGTCTGATTATCTGATCGAAAGAATTAACTCATCTGAATTTATTACTCTTCATACTCATACTGAAATCACAGAGCTTAGAGGTGATAAAAATTTAAAAGAGGTTATATGGCTTAACA
>JBCCIH010000086.1 GCA_039028315.1 Thermodesulfobacteriota bacterium
GGCTGGCGGAGGATCGATTGCCAGGATTGATTCCGGAGGTGCGCTAAAAGTCGGTCCAGAGAGCGCAGGCGCTGACCCTGGTCCTTCGTGCTATGGAAAGGGTTCTGAGCCTACTGTGACTGATGCTAATTTAGTTCTGGGAAGAATTAAGCCGGATGCGTTTTTGGGAGGAAGAATGAAATTACATCCCAAAAAATCACATGCGGCTATAAAAAAACTCTCGCGCCGTCTTAAGTTAAGCGTTGAAGAAGTCGCAGAGGGGATTATTAAAGTTGCGAATGCAAATATGGAACGAGCGCTCAGGGTCATTTCAATCGGAAAAGGTTATGACCCAAGGGATTTCGCTCTGCTGTCTTTCGGAGGCGCAGGCGGGCTGCACGCTTGTGAGCTGGCTCAGGCAATGGAGATTAAAACCATAATTTTCCCAAAAGACCCGGGCGTGTTATCAGCGCTTGGAATGCTTACGGCGGACTCATTTAAGGACTACAGTCTGACTGTGTTTTTGAATCAAAATGAAGCTACACTAAAAAAGCTGGAGCACGGTTATTCTGCTCTCAAACAAAAGGCTCAGGCAGATTTTCCTACCCAGACGCTTTCCTACAAATTGTTCTTAGATCTAAGGTATAAAAGGCAGTCGCATGAAATCACAGTGCCCTATAACAAAAATTTTACGGCCGCTTTTCACAAAGAACATAAAAAGATGTATGGATACAGTAAACCAAAAAGTGAGATTGAAGTTATTACACTTAGGTTAAGGGCTATATCAAAAAGTAGAAAGCTGAATATTCCAAATCTAAAGAGTGAGAAAAGAAAGATATCTCCAAGGAAAATAAAAATTATTTATGACGGGAAGAAATTAACTGTAAATGAATATATGAGAGATAAACTTTACTCAGGTTATAAGTTTAGGGGACCCTCGCTTTTAATAGAAGACACATCAACAACATTTATACCCCCAGAGTATAAATGCAGAGTTGATGAGTGGGGAAACATAGTCGCAACGCTTTGATAACGGAATAAATTATGTGTGAGACAATAAAAAAATTAGAAGATTTGCTCTCAGAGATAGATTCGAGTGAAATTTCACAGGAAGCTGAATATGTCCACGCTGCTGTGATGATGGTTATAAAACAAACCAGCAATGACTACGAGATGCTTTTTATTAAAAGACCCGATGATGAGCGTGACCCTTTCTCAGGACACATGGCTTTTCCCGGGGGCAGAATGGAAACAGAGGATAAGACAAAGGATGAGACTGCAGTTAGGGAAACTATTGAGGAAGTGGGAATTGATATTGGTAGTAGCGGCAGAATACTAGGCTCACTAGACGACGTTATTCCAAATAATCCAAAAGCTAGAAATTATATCGTAACTCCTTATGTATCGCTGTTAAATGAAGAAGTGGTGATGACGCTCGACCCAAGGGAAGTGGATAAAGCAATTTGGATTCCGGTCTCTCATCTTACTAATGAGCAAAACACCGAGATCAGGATAAGAGAACGAGGAGGAAGAAAGGTAAAGGACTATGTTTTCTACTATGAGGGATATATTATATGGGGCATGACGGGCAGAATTCTGCACCAGTTTTTATCTTTTTCTTCTCATCTTTTCTAGATTTCTGGATTTTCAAAGGCGCAGGTGATAGACTTGCAATAAAGATAAATTTTAGGAGATTAGCATGGCCGTAAATAAAGTAATGTTGATAGGAAATTTAGGTCGTGACCCTGAGATTAGATACACAACTGGGGGTCAGGCTGTAGCCAATTTCACAATCGCTACAACTGAGAGATACACCAATAAGGCAGGCGAAAGACAAGAAGACACAGAGTGGCACAGAATAGTTGCCTGGGGCCGTTTAGCTGAGATTTGCGGGGAGTATTTAACCAAGGGAAGAATGGTATATATCGAGGGTTCGATCAGAACGCGCTCTTGGGAAGATAAGGAAGGCAACACGAGGTATACAACCGAAATTGTCGCAAGAAATATGCAAATGCTTGGCGGACAGGGACAGGGCACAAGGTCTGATGCTCCATCAGCCGCAGATGATAAAATGCCCGGCGATTTTGACATAGAAGATGATTCGTTTGGCAGCGATGACGACATACCGTTTTAAATAGCACCTTTTTTATGCAGCTACCGCAGACAGGTCTAAATACTCATAAGGGATACTGAACTAATGAAAATTAACAGCGATATCAAAAGAGTAGAAAAACCCTGGGGTTACGAGCTTTGGTGGGCGTATACCGAGAAATATGTAGGCAAAATACTTCATGTAAACAAGGGCGAGAGCTTAAGTTATCAATATCATGAGGTCAAAGACGAGACCATATATCTTCATAACGGTGAGATGCTGCTTGAGATTGAGGAGCCGGGATCACAAAAGGAAGAAAAAATATTAAAGGCTGGAAGCGGGATCAGAATAACTCCATACACTAAGCACAGAATGACAGCTATCACTGACTGCGATATTCTAGAGGCATCAACCCCGGAAGTAGAGGATGTTATAAGACTCGAGGACAAATACGGGAGGGCTAAATAGGTTGGCCAATTTAGCTGTCGTAGTTTTAGCCGCAGGAATGGGAAAGCGGATGAAATCCGATATTCCTAAAGTTCTTCACCCTGTATTGGGAAGACCGATGCTGAGCTATGTGTACGAGGCGGTGCTTAGCCTATCCCCCAAGCGAGTTGTGGTTGTTGTTGGGCACGGCTCAGATCAAGTTAAAGAAATTTCAGACTCTAAAAAAATCACATACGCTACTCAGGCAAAACAGCTCGGAACAGGCCATGCCGCGAATTCTGCACATGAGGCACTAAAAAGCTTTAAAGGTAATGTGCTTATTATAAATGGCGACTTTCCATTAATTACGTCTGCAACGCTTAAAAGGCTTATTCAAAGTCATGAGAGAAAACGTGCAGACCTCTCAGTTCTGACCACCCTCTTAGAAGATCCAACCGGTTACGGAAGAATAAAGAGAGATCAAAATGGCAACGCTATCAGAATTGTTGAAGAAAAGGATGCAACACGAGAAGAGCGTTTTATTGACGAGATAAACTCCGGCACATATTTAGTAAAAAGTTCTTTTCTTTGGGATGCGCTTAAAAAAGTTAATAGAAAAAATAAACAGGGCGAGTATTACTTAACTGACATTGTCGAGACTGCCCACAAGAACTCACTTAATATTAACGCACAAGTTGTCCAAGACAGCGATGAAGTAATGGGAGTAAATGACCGCTCTGAGCTCTCTTATGTGGAGAGTGCTCTTAAATGGAGGACTAATGAGAAGCTGATGAAATCAGGTGTAACTATTATTGATCCCGAGGCCACCTATATCTCCCCTGGAATTAGAATCGGAAGGGATACTACCATATATCCTAATACTCACATCTATGGTTTCTCTCAGATAGGCGCAAACTGCATAATTGGACCTAATAATTGGATTCTGGATACAAAGATAGGCAGCGGGGTAGAAATTAAGTCAAACTGCTATATTACAGATGCAATTCTTAAAAATAATATTAGCGTTGGTCCATTTGCTCATATTCGTCCAGAAGCACAAATCATGGACGGGGCAAAGATCGGAAACTTTGTGGAGATTAAAAAATCAAAAATCGGAACCGGCTCAAAGGTTCCTCACCTCTCATATGTTGGAGACGCAACTTTAGGCAAAGATGTAAATATTGGAGCAGGTACTATCACCTGTAACTATGACGGAGTGAATAAGCATAGGACCGAAATTGAGGATAATGTTTTTATCGGCAGTGACACAATGCTAGTTGCCCCTATTAAAGTTGGCAAGGGCGCAACCACAGGAGCTGGCTCAACTATATCTAAAGACGTGCCCGAGGGATCACTTGCAATTGGAAGGGCAAGACAGACCACGATTAAAAACTGGAAGAGAAAACCAAGGGAGAAGAAGGCTAAGTAAATGTGCGGGATATTAGGATATATTGGGGATCAGAGAAAAACGGTTGATGTTTTATTAAAAGGTCTATCCAGGCTTGAGTACAGGGGCTATGACTCCTCAGGAATCGCAGTAATTCAAGACGGGCGATCAAAAGTCTATAAAAGCAAAGGAAAGCTATCCAAACTAAAAACGAAAATAAATAGACACTCTCCAAAAGGGCCGGTTGGAATCGGGCACACGAGATGGGCCACTCACGGCGACGCCTCTATAAAAAATGCACACCCTCATGTTTCTGGCGCAATATCAGTTGTTCACAATGGCATTGTGGAAAATTACTTAGACCTAAAAAACGAGCTCTCTAAAAAGGGCTATAAATTCTACTCTGACACAGATACTGAAGTTATTGCTCATCTGATCCAAGATTTCTGTAATAGCGGATTTGATTTTGAAAATGCTGCGCGCGAGGCATTTAAAAAAATTGAAGGCTCATATGCGATAGCCGCTATCTGTGACAAGGATCCTGATAAGGTAATCGCAACAAGACGCTTTTCCCCGCTAATTTTAGCCAAAGGTGAAAATGAAAATTATCTAGCCTCCGATGTTCCTGCAATTCTTCCATTCTGCAAAGACGTGATCTATCTTGAAGACGGTGATGTTGCAATAATAGAGAAAGATAAGATTCAAATTACCGATTTAGACGGCAACCCAGTTAAGAGGAAATCACAGTCGATTACCTGGGACCCCATAGCCGCTGAGAAATGCGGATACCGCCACTACATGATAAAAGAGATCTTTGAGCAGCCAAGGGCGATACTCGATACTATGAGGGGAAGGTTCTCCGAAGAATCTGGTGAAGTGTTTTTCGAGGGCGTAGACCCATCACTCTTTAAAAACGTAAAAAGAATAGTCGCTCTTGCATGCGGCACTTCCTATCACGCTAGTCTTATCGGCAAATATATGATCGAGAAGATCGCTAAAATATCAGTCGAGGTGGATATAGCATCTGAGTTTAGATACAGACAACCTATTATTGATAAAAACACTCTGGCAATAGCAGTGTCTCAGTCAGGAGAAACTGCGGACACATCTGAAGCCTTGACTGAGGCTAAACAAAGAGGTGCTAAAACCCTTAGCATAACAAATGTTATGATGAGTAAAATTGCCAGGGACGCAGATGGAGTGATATACACACACGCCGGACCTGAAATAGGAGTAGCTTCTACAAAGGCCTTCACTACGCAGCTTGTAGCGTTTTACTTTCTTGCAATCTATTTAGGGCGGCTCAAAAAAACTATAACAAAAAAACAAGCGGTCCAGCTTATCAAAGATGCGCTATCTATTCCACAGTTAATAGAGATCACTCTCAAATTAGACGATGAGATAAAAGAGCTCGCGGAGGAGTTCTTTACATATGGCAATTTTCTATATCTTGGAAGGGGTATTAACCACCCGATTGCCTTTGAAGGCGCTCTAAAACTAAAAGAGATATCCTATATTCATGCAGAGGGTTATGCCGCAGGCGAGATGAAGCACGGCCCGATAGCATTAATTGATGAGAACATTCCCATAGTTCTTATTGCTCCGGGGGATGGGATATCTTATAAAAAGATATTAGGAAACTTACAGGAAGTGCGTGCAAGAAAAGGTAAAGTGATATTTTTAACAAGCGATCCGAATGCTCCTGAGATCCAGGGTAATGTTGATAAGATCATAGAGGTTCCAGATTCTCCTTATATGATTAGTCCGATTGTTTCGATTGTTCCGCTCCAGCTTCTGGCCTATTACATAGCAACATGTAAAGGCACCGATGTCGACCAGCCCAGAAACCTTGCAAAAGTTGTCACTGTTGAGTAATTTTAGCAGCCTCAAAACACAAACCTTGTAAATTGAATATTGACTTAGGGTTTTGTCTCGAAAAAATTTTTGGTATTTCTTATTATACTATTTAAAAAGTGCTGGTATCTGGTAGATTATGAGGCTCCTGTAAATTTGTGGAGTCAATATTAGAGGATATATATATGAAAGTATTAGTAGTAGGAGGCGGGGGGCGTGAACACGCTCTTTGCTGGAAAATCTCAAAAAGTCCACTTGTAACTGCGGTCTATTGCGCCCCAGGCAATATTGGTATTTCTAAAAACTCCACATGTGTGGATATAAAAGTGACTGATATAGAATCACTTGTTAGGTTTGCTAAGGCCGAAGAGATTGATTTAACAATCGTAGGTCCTGAAATACCATTGTCTCTTGGTATTGTAGATAGATTCCAGGAGGAGGGGCTTTGTATTTTCGGTCCTACTCAAGCTGCTGCAGAAATTGAGAGTAGTAAGGCATATTCAAAGAACTTAATGAAAAAATACAATATACCTACAGCATTCTTCTCTACTTTTACGGATTACAATGAAGCTGTCGAATGGGTTAAAGAGGTTAAGCCGCCACTAGTAGTTAAAGCTGACGGGCTTGCTGCCGGAAAGGGGGTCATAATTTGTCATACAGAAGATGAAGCAATCAGAGTTTTAGATGACATTATGAACAGCAAAATTTTTGGAGATTCTGGAAATCAGGTTGTAATTGAAGAATTTCTAGAAGGTGAGGAGGTTTCCTTTATTGCATTTACAGACGGCGAGAATGTAGTGCCGCTTGAATCCTCTCAGGATCATAAACCTCTTTTAGATGATGATGAGGGCCCTAATACTGGCGGGATGGGCGCTTATTCCCCTGCACCTATCGTAACAACTCAGATGCACGCGGCAATAATGAATCAGGTAATGATTCCAACAGTACAAGCAATGAAAGAAGAAGGGCGTTTATATAAAGGAATTCTCTACGCTGGACTTATGATTAAGGACAATGATATAAAGGTTTTGGAGTTTAATTGCCGCTTTGGAGACCCGGAGGCTCAACCCCTACTTATGAGAATGGAATCAGACATAATTCCTCTTATTTACGAAATTTCTAAAGGGGGGGTAGCGAAAGAGGAAATTAGGTGGTATGATGATGCTTCCGTTTGTGTAGTTATGGCTTCCAAGGGGTATCCTGGGGACTATAAGAAAGGATTTCAAATTCACCGGATTGATGAAGTAAATAGTATGGACGGGGTTTTGGTTTTTCACTCCGGAACCGCCGGCCAGGATGATAATATTGTCGCAAACGGAGGAAGAGTTTTAGGCGTTACCGCTCTGGGTGGCAGCATTCCGGATGCAATTAATTCTGTATATAAAGCGGTTAATCATATAGATAACGATTCGCTTTATTTTAGAACGGATATTGGGAAAAAAGCGCTTAAATATATATAACTTCCCAAGGAGTAGTTAAATGGCTGAGGTCTGGTATTTAGAGATTGATTCAGAAAATTTAGAAGATAAAACAAAACTGGAGCATACTTTCATAGAATGCATTGAGTTATTGGAACTAAAACCAGAAGGCTGGCATGCTGAAGCTGAGTCAATGCCTGATCTTAAAACGGGCGATCCTTTTGTTGATCAAAGCGGGCTTATTTCAGTTTGCGTTAGGGTTCTTGATGATGAACTTGAGCCATTTCCTGATAAGAGATGGAAACCCGGCTGGTATAAGTCAAAGGTAACGATTTTAGGCTATGAAAATAAACTTAGATTAAAAGCAAAATAACTGAGCTTTTAATCTTGACATATTGTAAATTGTAAGGATATATTACTTGGATTAACTTTTTAGGGAGAATAGTATCTGTGCCAACTATAAGTCAGCTTGTTAGAGACGGCAGAAAAAGAGCAAAAAAGAAGAGCAAAGCTCCTGCACTGCAGAACTGCCCACAAAAAAGAGGTGTTTGCGTTAGGGTTTATACAACAACACCAAAAAAACCTAATTCTGCGCTAAGAAAAGTAGCTAGAATTAGGCTTACAAATGGTATTGAAGTAACAGGATATATACCTGGTGAGGGCCATACACTGCAGGAACATTCAGTGATTCTTGTAAGAGGCGGCAGAGTAAAAGATTTACCGGGCGTAAGATATCACATTGTCAGAGGAACACTCGATGCGACAGGTGTTGACAATAGAAGGCAAAGACGCTCAAAATACGGAGCTAAAAAACCTAAATAAGCTATATATAAGGATAAGAACAAATGCCTAGAAAAGGTTCAGTAAATAAAAGAAAAATTGCGGGCGATCCTAAATACGCAAACCAGACTATTAGCAAGTTTATTAATAGTCTTATGTTAGATGGTAAAAAGAGTAAAGCAGAGAAAATTTTCTATGATGCTTTTGATGTTATTGCCGAGAAAACAGGCAAAGATCCTCTGGAGGTTTTCAACGCGGCAATCGAAAATGTTAAGCCCGGAATTGAGGTAAGACCAAGAAGAGTTGGTGGTGCCACATATCAGGTGCCAATGGAAGTAAATGCTTTTAGAAAACAGTCTCTTGCAATAAGATGGATGCTAATTGCTATTCGAAGCAGAGACGGTAAATCAATGAAAGATAAGCTCGCCTCAGAGATTATTGATGCATCAGAAGGAAGAGGCGGATCAATAAAGAGAAGAGAAGACACCCATAAAATGGCGGATGCCAATAGAGCATTTGCGCATTATAGGTGGTAGGGCGAGTAGTTCGGAGGAATAGTTTTGGAAAAAGCAATACCTATTGATAAAGTAAGAAACATTGGAATCGTAGCTCATATTGATGCTGGTAAAACCACTACAACTGAGCGCATACTTTTCTACACTGGCCTCACTTACAAAATAGGAGAGGTTCACGAGGGAACTGCGACCATGGATTGGATGGAGCAGGAAAGAGAGCGCGGAATTACAATTACCTCAGCTACTACTACATGTTTTTGGAATGATCATCGAATTAATATAATTGACACCCCTGGACACGTTGACTTTACAATCGAAGTAGAGAGATCACTTAAAGTACTAGACGGTGCTGTTGTTGTTTTTGACTCAGTGGGCGGAGTTGAGCCTCAATCAGAGACTGTATGGAGACAGGCCGATAGATACAGAGTGCCAAGAATGGCTTTTGTTAACAAAATGGATAAAGACGGCGCCGATTTTGCGCAGGTTGTAGCTCAAATGAAAGACAGGCTTAAGGCCAACGCTGTTCCTGTTCAGCTACCATATGTAGTTGGACATGAATTTGTTGGAATAATAGACCTTATTAAAATGAAACTCGCCACTTGGGACGATGATTCCTTAGGTTCCAAATATGAACTGAACGATATCCCCGATGAGCTTGTGGCTGAAGCTGAGGCTGCAAGGGAGCTTCTATTAGAATCTATTGCAGATTTTGACGAAGAGATAATGGAGAATTACCTAAACGGCGATCCTATTTCAGAAGATAAAATACATGCAGCTATCAGAGCTGCTACAATTGATCTGAGCATCGTTCCTGTATTGCTCGGAACAGCCTTTAAAAACAAA
>JBCCIH010000087.1 GCA_039028315.1 Thermodesulfobacteriota bacterium
CTTAAGAATAAACAAGTCATTTCCTCCTGGCTCTGGTGGTTCTGGAGGAGGTACATTTCCTGGTACTACTGTTGTTGTTTGAGGTGATATATTATTTGATAACGATGGATCATGCTGATCGCCAGCTACCTGAGCAACATTTAACAAAGTTCCAGGAAACTGAGGAGTTACACGTATTCTTACTTGTGTAAAGGCCCCTTCAGTAAGAGTTCCTAAGTTGCAGGTTACAACTCCGCCAACAGGTCCGCCGCAATTTCCTTGATCTGGAGTTGCGGATATAAAATTAACACCAGCTGGTAGAGTGTCTGTAACAATTACATTTGTAGCTGTATTAGGTCCTGCATTACTTACAAACAGCGTATATGTAAGGTTATTGCCAGCTATCACTGGGTCTGGAGAGTCGCTTTTTATAATAAAGAGATCTGCCACCGGTACAAATTCTCCAATTAGAGTTGACTCTATAACTACATTGTTAAGTGGGTTAGGATCTGCAGAAGCACGTTCTTCTTCAGTTCCCACAGATTCAACTTTCGCAAGGTTGAACATGGTTAAGAACTCTAATCCAGGAGGCAGCTCGTCAACTTCAACCGATATTGTGATAGTTGCGCTTGTGTCTGCAGGTAAAAGATTTATGTCACACTGAACCACATTTAGTCCAGCACCCATAGGATCCTGCATGCAGTCTGCTCCGCTGGTTGTTACAAATTCAACGGTATCTAGCACAAGTCCTTCTGTTGGCAGCCAATCATATATTCTGACGCCGTATGCATCATTTGGTCCGCCGTTCTTAACAAATATTGTATAGGTAAGTATGTTGCCCTCGATAACCGGATCTGGTGTATCTGCTTTATCAATTGAAAGATCAGATACTGGAGGCGGTACTGGAACAACTGTTGTTTTTTCATAATCAGTATTGTTTGATGGGGCAAAATCTAGCTGAAGTGTATTTTCCTCTATTAATAACGCAAACGGATTAACATCAGCTCTCGCCGCATTAATTATCATAATTGGATCTTCATCAATTGCTACTTCTGGTGCATTAACCCTGATCTGACGAATTGCAACGGTACCTTCTTCAATCAGATCTATGTTACAAGTAATTACTTGTCCCATCGGTTCGTTGCAATTGTCAGCGCTCACAAATTCAACGCCTTCAGGCAATATGTCGGTTAATATCACATCTTCGGCATCTTCCGGACCAAAGTTATACACAAACAGTGTATATGTTAGAAGACCTTCAGAAACGACCGGGTCAGGTGAATCTACCTTAACCACAAATAGGTCAACTAGATTTATACTTGGCGGCTCTGCGATAACCCGAGTTATTGCAGAAGCAGTATTATTAGCAGGCTCAAGATCCAATAGAATTGTGTCCGGTATTGGGTCACCCTCAATAATCGCTGGATCGAAGAACACTTTAGCTAAGTTAAATACTGGTACTGAATCCGGTAGTGGAGGAGCAATACCAGTGTACGTTGCTTCAAATTCTAAATTCACAGTCTGACCGTTAGTCAGTGTACCGATATCACATTCAATTTCACCCATGCTTACAGCACATCCTGCAGGTAGGGTGCCTTCATTAATCGCAATGTCAGCTGGAATAATATCTCTCAGCATCACATTCTGCGCTTCGCCTGGACCAAGGTTTGTAACCTGTAGGAAATAGCTAAATGGTTGGTCAATTTCTGTATCTATAATTACCACTGGAGCTGATTTTCTTACGTCTAGATCAGCAAGAACGATATTTTGTGGAATAAGAGCCCTTCCAAATTCAACGTCGGTGTTGTTTGTAGGGTCTGGATCAATTTGTGGAGGCCTGACCAATCCCAAAGTAGCTGTTGCTAGATTAAATACAGCTCTGAAATTAGGGAATTGAGGAGCAGGTCCAGTATATACGGCTCTAAAATCTACCCTAGCAATTTGTCCAGGTTCTATATCTCCCACATCACAAATTATCTCAGGTCTCATAGATACGATATTGTTTACCTCATTACAGGTGCCGTCATCGGGCTCGAATGTTAGTATGGTCACATCCTCTGGGATAATATCAGTTATTGTCACATCCCTAGCTGTATTCGGTCCTAGATTTGCAACTTCAATTGAAATTCCAAAAGTGTTTGTTGGAGCTAGCGTGCCTGGAATAATGATGTCAGGCATAGATTTTGTCAGCACTAGATCTGCTACTTCAGGTTCTATTACTGGGTTGAATATATTTGTTATAGCAACATCAATATTATTCTCAGGTGTTGGATCTATCCAAATAAAGTCTAGCGGATCATCAGGATCGTTGAAAAGTAGTGCCTGAGCGTGATTGAATATAGGGAACGGCTCATATGGAAGTGGCGGTAGAGGAAGACCTACATAAGTAGCGTCATACTGGATTCTGATTTGATCACCTTGCTCAAATACGCCTGCAAGATCACATCTGAAGAAATTGTCATCTGCAAAATCCATACAAGTATCAGCTGTTGGTAAGCCATTTACAAAGACTTCAAAATTACCCACATCAATATTTGTAGGATATGTATCTCTTATCCTTAGGCTTTCTGCATTATCCGGGCCTCCAACAAGCACATCAATTACATATTTATATGGCTCGAAAGGACCGCCTGGAGGATCAAGCACAACATTACCTGGAGATGTCTTAGTTAGAACCAAGTCTACTTCTCTTTCTGGAAGACCAGGAGGAACAACATTTGTGATTTGAACAAATGTATTGTTGCTTGGTGCCGGGTCTACTTGATCAGTGTCATCAGTATCGCTATCACCTAATGTTGCAGTAGCAGCATTAAATATTGGTGTTGGGCCAGGAGCGAGTGGAAGTGGAGCACCCATTGGGTATGTAGCCGGGATTATAAAACTAACTGACTGTCCGGCTGGAATAGAATCAGGAATATCACAAGTAAAATTATTATCTACAGTAAACATGCATGTAGCCAGACCTGGAGGATTTGATATTATAATGTTACCAATATCAATAGTTGTCCCCATAAAAGGTGAATCAGTGAACATTACATTATCAGCTGTGTCAGGCCCTGCGTTATAAATATTCACTACATAATCGAACTCTTGATCTACAACTACCGTATCAGGAGAGGTCTTCGTTACAACCAGATCAGATACTGTTGTGTTTGGGGCTGGTGGAACAATCTGTGTTGGTTCGAATGTGATATTGTTGCTTTCATCAGAATCCGGTTCGTTCAATGAGAATACCCTTGCTATGTTTTGAATCACCGATGGTTCATCGAAAGCAGCGGAAATATCAACTGCAATTGTTCTAATTCTAAATGTTCCGGGATTAATAGGTGTTGCAACCGGACATGAAACTCTGTTGTTCGGTGTTTCAAAGCAAGTTGGTGATGATAAAGCATCATTATACGAAGTGCCAGGTGGCAGTATATCTCTAATTATAACGTTGTTCGCCGGTGCAGTTCCTGCATTAAATACAGTTAAGTTGTAAAAAGCTGTTGATCCAGCAACAACAGGATCTGTGACATCTGCTTTAGATATTACTAGATCAGGTTGAGGACCGCCAGGTGCTACTACTGTAGTCGTAAAGTCCGTAGTGTCACCGGTAGGGCCAAAACCATCACAGAATACTTCCGCTTCATTAGTTATATCGCCTAATACGGCTGGGGCAGTACCGCTAATTTGAACAATTACGTATGTAGATAATGGGAAGAACCCGATAAATTGGTTAAAACTCCCAAGGTCACATTCTAAAATGTTATCTACTCCAATATCGCTTGTGTCACAATCGAGTGTTTCTTCAGTTACAGTTGTGTATTTGGTTGCTGTAATGGAGGTTGCAGTGAAAGTGTCAGGTAAATCGTCTATCAAAATCACATCTTCACCAAAGGTATTACAGCCTAAGAAATTATCATTGTTTTGAATTACTAAGGTGTAATTCATAAATCCGCCAGCATTTACTGTTGGCGTTCCGTCTTTATCTACTACTAGTCCAAAACCAGTTCCTTGCGCATTGGAATTGTCTGTAAATAAAGCTAAAGCTAGGAATAAAACAAAGGCAAACTTAAATAGACTTCTCATAACAATCCCTCCTAGTTTATTGGCGGATAATCACTATCCGCAATATGTTCTATAACATAGAGATTGCACAACTCACCATCGCCATTTAAATAGGTAAGTATGATGCAATCGTTAAATTCAAATTCTGGCATATAGGCTTACTGATAAAAATAAGCTAATTCTATGCCGTAAAAAATGTAATAGGATGGAATTGAGAAATAGAGATGTGTTTCAGCAGTAGCTAACTACAATTACTAACTACATGAAGACGCATTTTGTACATATAGTTTTTTGGAATCATTCTCCTTCCACCTATTAAAATTATAACCCAATTTTCAATGATTTCAATATAGACAGATACAAAATCAAGGAAAATTCTTGCTTAATTCATAAGAGGTATGGTAGAGGATGTCTTTAGGTATCTGAAATTCTTATAATTAGGTATAATTCCTTCATATTACATTAGTATTTATTGATTATAATGATTAAATAAGGGTAGGGTAAAACCTTTTCAGCACGGTTTTAGGGCGTCAAACTTATACTGGAGGACTTTCGGTATGAAAAAACTTACCGGGAAAAAAGTCGAGAAGATTGAAGCTCCATATACAGGAGTCTCAATAAAAGACTACAATATTGAAAAAAGACGTTTGCAACTGGAACTTCTAACAATTCAACAAAAAATTGTAAAGCTTGGTCAGAGAGTATGTATCTGTTTTGATGGAAGAGATGCGGCAGGCAAGGGCTCGACTATTCTTAGACTCACACAGAATCTAATGCCCAAATATTTTAGAATAGTTGATCTGGGTATACCCACTAAGAAAGAATCAAAATATTGGTTTCGTCGCTACGAACAGCAACTTCCTAGAGAAGGTGAGATGGTCTTTTTTGACAGATCTTGGTATAACCGGGCATTGATCGAACCCACAATGGGATATTGCACAAAGTCCCAATATGAATACTTTATGCACAAGGTCTTGGAATGGGAGCATAATTTGATTGATAAAGGACTAACCTTGGTTAAGTTTTATCTATCTGTAGATCCCGAGCACCAGCTTTACCGTTTCCAAGAACGTTTGTCTGATCCGCTTAAATTCTGGAAGTTCTCTGAAAATGATTTTCATGCAAGGAAAAAATGGGAAACTTTCACAAAATATAAAGACCAGATGTTCAACTACACGGCATCGCAGAAGTCTCCTTGGGTTCTTATTAATGCAAACTCTAGAAAAGAATCAAGACTTACAACAATGCTTTATATAGTCAGAAACTTCGGGAACAAAAAATATCAACCTCTTTCTGGCAAAGATGTAACTGAAACGTATACTGTTGAAGTAAATGGGGTGGCATTTAAAGGTTTAAACAATTTGCAGATGTCAGTATTAAGCGAACTTATTGAAGATCACAAGAGTCTTCATAAAGACCAGCAGCAAATTGAAATATTAGATCCTTTAAAAGTTAGGAAATCAAGCAAGTAAAATAAATGGAAAAAGATTCAATTAATCAGAGGTATAGCGATTTAATAGAGGAATCCAAAGCGTATACTCATGGGTTTTGGAAGCCTGAGGATTTTAAAACATGGGGCAAGAAAGCACTTGATATATTAGATGAATTATGCGGCATAAATAGCAAGTATTACACAACTTTCTTGCGTACTCATCATGAAGCGCTAGTTTTAGGCACCGATGATTCCAGATTCAACACTTATGTATCGGTATGTATCACAATTTTAAGATCTGCTTTCAATGAATTTGAGCATAAATCTTAATGTTCATTCCCTAGTGTAAATTTTTTATCTCATAATAACCTTATTGCGGAGTATTCTTCATTTAGGTAGAATGTTCATCCTTTATATATAGAAATTAAAAGCGCCCGTAGCTCAGCTGGATAGAGCAACGGACTTCTAATCCGTAGGTCGGGGGTTCGACTCCCTCCGGGCGCGCATTTATTATTATAAATCTTTGGTATAATATCTATTCTGCATTTGAGATTTACTGATTCAATGGTGCGTGTAGCTCAGGTTGGTTAGAGCACTGGGTTGTGGTCCCAGGGGTCGCCGGTTCAAATCCGGTCACGCACCCCACCTCACTTAGATTTCTAGCTCAATCTAATTCTATGTGCTTATCTGTATTAGTGTATATGTTTTATTTCTAGCAAATAACAACTGCTATGGTAAAATGGAGGTTGAATCCAATTTCTTTTGGCGGTAAGCATATTTCTTTTATGGTTAGGGGTGATAAGCATATCTTAATTACAAGATCATTAACTATATTAGTGGGCCTTATTTTATCTGTTTTCATATCTTATGCATGTTCTGATAATCAAGCGAAAAAGGCAGATCTAGATTATGTTGATATGGTGTTGATACCCCAAGCTGACTTCATGATGGGCGGTAGTGATGATCTTGCGCGTGAAGATGAACTGCCAAGTCATAGAGTGCTCCTTGATCCATTTTGGATGGATAAAATTGAAGTAACCAACAAACAGTTTGCTATATTCGTTAAAGATACCGGCTACATTACAACAGCTGAACAAAAGCCAAAGTGGGAAGAATTAAAAAAACAGCTCCCCGAGGGCGCACCAAAACCTGATGATTCAGTATTGGTTCCCGGCTCATTAGTATTTACTCCTCCTAATAAAGATGTTGAGCTTACTTCATTTCATCAATGGTGGACATGGGTTCCAGGCGCTAATTGGAGAAAGCCTGTTGGCCGCGGTAGCAGCATAAAGTGGCTAGTTGATCATCCCGTTATACATGTGTCTTGGTATGATGCCAACGAGTACTGCAAGTGGGCCGGCAAACGTCTGCCTACAGAGGCTGAGTGGGAATGGGCGGCTCGGGGAGGTCTTGATGACAAACCCTATAGCTGGGGAGACGAGCACATAAATAATGGTAAGCCCAAAGCTAATACATGGGATGGAAATTTTCCTTATACTAATATTGGAGATGACGGGTTTAAAGTTACAGCGCCGGTAAAATCATTTCCTCCAAATAACTATGGACTATATGATATGGCGGGAAATGTATGGGAGTGGACAAGCGATTGGTACAGAAATGATTACTATGAGATGAGCAAGAAAGAAGAGGGCGTCAAGAATCCCAAAGGTCCTAAAGACAGCTTTGATCCTGATGAGCCTTATGCTCAAAAGAAAGTGCAAAGAGGAGGCTCGTTTTTATGTAATGAGTCATATTGTTCCGGCTATAGAGTGTCATTTAGACAGAAATCGAGCCCTGATACAGGACTTTCTCACTCAGGATTTAGATGTGTTAAAGATATAAAATAAAAAAGATAGCGGTAAAATAAAAAAATGGAGGCTATGGTAATGAAGAGACTATTCTTTATAACTTTATGTTTACTTTTATTATCAGGGGCTTATTTATCTGAGTCTATGGCTCAGATAAATAAGTCAGATGATGACAACAAAAAACCAAATATTTTGGTTATCTGGGGGGATGATATAGGTTTGACAAACTTAAGCTATAACTCCAGAGGGCTTATGGGGTACAAAACTCCAAACATCGACCGTATTGCGAATGAAGGGATGATTTTTACTGATTATTACGGCGAGCAAAGCTGTACAGCAGGAAGATCAACCTTCATAACAGGGCAAAGCGTTATACGAACCGGACTCAGCAAGGTAGGTCTTCCGGGCGCTGAGCTTGGTATGAAAGAGGAAGATCCGACAATTGCAACAGTTCTTAAAGCAAGCGGTTATAGAACAGGTCAATTTGGTAAAAACCACCTTGGTGATAAAGATGAACATCTTCCAACTAATCACGGGTTTGATGAGTTTTATGGAAACCTCTATCATTTAAATGCTGAGGAAGAGCCTGAGCTTCCGGATTATCCTTCAGAAGAAGAGTATCCTGGGTTTAGAGAAAAATATGGACCTAGAGGGGTTATTCATAGCTTTGCCGGCGGTGAAATTGAGGACACCGGTCCATTGACTAAGAAAAGAATGGAAACAGTTGACGATGAGACCCTGGCTGAAGCTATAAGATTTATTAAAAAAGCAAATGAAGACGGAGAGCCGTTTTTTGTTTGGTGGAACGGTACAAGGATGCATTTTAGAACACATGTGAAGTCCGAGCTGCGCGGAATATCTGGGCAGGATGAATATTCCGACGGCATGGTTGAGCATGATATGCATGTAGGTGAGCTTCTAAAATTACTTGATGAGCTTGGAATCGCAGACAACACAGTTGTTCTATACAGCACGGATAATGGCCCTCATATGAACACATGGCCCGATGCTGCAATGACACCATTTAGAGGTGAGAAGAACACTAACTGGGAAGGCGGATGGCGTGTGCCGGCTGCTGTTAGGTGGCCGGGTAAAGTTCCTGCCGGAACAGTTTCAAACGGGATAATGCACCACATGGACTGGCTTCCAACCTTTGCTGCAATTGCTGGTAATCCTGATATAAAAGACCAGCTCTTAAAAGGCAAGAAAATAGGAAAGCGCAGTTATAAAGTACACCTAGATGGTTACAACTCACTTGGGCTAATAACAGGAGAAGTAGATGTTAGTCCGAGAGATGAGATTTTCTATTTCTCTGATGACGGGGATTTAACGGCGCTAAGGTATAAGGACTGGAAACTCATATTCTCAGAGCAGCGCACCACCGGTACACTTGCTGTTTGGGCCGATCCATTTGTGCCGCTTCGTATTCCGCTCTTATTTAATCTGAGACGCGATCCCTATGAGAGAGCTAACCTTACCTCAAATACATATTACGATTGGTATTTAGATCACGTCTTTTTGATCATCCCTGCTCAAGCATATGTTGCTAAATTTCTGGCTACTTTAAAGGATTTCCCTCCGAGACAAAAAGCTGCAAGTTTTTCAATTGATCAGGTATTAGAGAAGATGAATGAAGTTCCCGGATCACCTTAAAGTTTAAAATACAAACAAATGCATGGCTGTTTATTATAGATAGGCAGCCATGCTTCTTTTTAGGAGAGAAGTTATGAGAAAGTTTATAGCTCTAATCACAATAATCATTCTGTATGCGAGCTCAAATGCGTTTTCAGAACAAGCCCTGCCTTCATGGAATGACAGCAAACCCAAACAGTCAATAATTAGTTTTGTAGAGGAAGTTACTGATCCAAATAGTAAGTCTTATGTAAAACCAGAAGAGAGAATTGCTGTATTTGATAATGACGGCACACTTTGGGCAGAGCAGCCGATTTATTTTCAGCTTGCTTTTGTCTCAGACCGCATAAAAGAGCTAGCTCCAGCCAATCCA
>JBCCIH010000088.1 GCA_039028315.1 Thermodesulfobacteriota bacterium
GCAGAGGCGGCAAAATAATATATGGCTGATCTATCCTCTGTAAAAGCGCTAACATTTGACGTCTTCGGCACAGTTGTCGACTACCGAAGCTCAATAATTGCAGAACTCAAAGAGCTAGGAAATACAAAGGGCATTGACGCCGATTGGGAAGCGTTTGCGGATAATTGGAGGGGAGGCTACGCGCCCGCCATGGATCAGGTGCGAGCCGGGGAGCTCCCATGGAAATCAATTGATGATCTTCACCGCATGGTTCTTGACCGACTTCTTGAAGAATTTGGCATAGAACTCAACGAGCGAGAGAGGGTTCACTTAAATAAAGCCTGGCATAGACTTTCGCCCTGGCCGGATTCGGTTGATGGACTTGTGAGGCTAAAGCACAAATTTGTCCTCGTGACACTTTCAAACGGCAATATTTCGCTTCTTGCTAATATGGCAAAATACGCAAAACTCCCCTGGGATGTGATACTTTCCTCAGAGCTTGCTCGCCACTATAAACCTGACAAAGAGGTCTACATCACGGCGGCCGATCTGCTTGATCTGCAGCACGAGGAAATTATGATGGTCGCAGCGCACAGGTATGACCTAGACGCTGCTGGGGAGCTTGGGTTTAGGACAGCCTATGTATCGCGCCCGCTTGAGTTTGGCCCCGATGGATTAACAGATGAGGCGCATGATATGCGCTACGACATTATTGCCCAAGATATGAACGATCTGGCTCAGAAACTAAATACTTAGGAGAACATTATGCTTGAATGGATTACAAATTTACTCAGAAAGAAACCAGTTACAGAAGAAGAAATGGAGGAGAGAGTATTTCTTGAAGGCCCTCACTCAAGGCTCCGTGAGCTTTGGTTTTTGATCCGCGTTTTCTGGGGATTTCTCTATGGCTTCCGCAGACTTCACTTTGTAGGTCCGCTTGTAACTGTGTTTGGCTCAGCCAGGACTCAAGAGGACGAGCCGTACTACAAAGACGCTGTAAAAGTAGGAGAGGAGCTCGTTAACCTTGGATTTGGGGTAATGACGGGCGGCGGGCCCGGTATAATGGAGGCCGCAAATCGCGGGGCTAAAAAAGCAGGTGGAACATCTATCGGATGCAACATCATTCTCCCCTTTGAGCAGGAGCCTAACCCGTATTTGGACGTAATGATCAATTTTAACTATTTCTTTGTAAGAAAAGTGATGCTGCTTAAATATTCATATGCCTTTGTGATTATGCCGGGTGGGGCAGGCACAATGGATGAGCTCTTTGAAACCATCACTCTTATTCAGACTAAAAAGATCTTCCATTTTCCCGTGGTGCTGATTGGAACTGAGTATTTCCAGGAGCTACGAGAGATGCTCGAGCACATGGTGGAGGAGGAAACCATTAGTCCGGAAGATATAGATCTTTTCTATTTTACAGACTCAATTGAAGATGCTATGAATCACATAAAAGTCAATATTGTAGACAAGTATGGTGTAACACTTAAGAAAGTACATAAACCTTCAAAAATCCTTCTTGAAGGATGATTTTAGAGTTTGTTGCATCGAAATTATAAATTTCTTGATTGATTTTAATTCATGTAGTAAGGTGCCTTGTATAGATGGAGGGAATTTATGAAGCAAGTAAAAGATCTAAGAGAATATCTTAAAATTCTAGATAGCCTTTCAGAGCTTCAGCAGATAGATGTTGAAGTCGATTGGGACCTAGAGATCGGAGCTATAATTAGACGCGCATATGACCTTCGTTCTCCGGCGCCCCTTTTTAACAAAATTAAAGACATAGAAGATGGCTTCAGGGTGCTTGGCGGCTCTGCCGGGCTTAGCTCGCAGCCGGAGATTAAATTTGGCCGGATTGCAGCTTCCCTTGGCTTTGAACCCAGCGCTGATATAAATGAAATAGTTGGCAAGATCACAGATGCTATAGAAAAAGACGGTATTCCACCTCAGCTAGTAGATAGCGGGGTGTGCCAGGAAAATGTGATACTGGGTGATGACATTGATCTATTTAAATTGCCAACTCCTCACATACATTCAGGTGACGGCGGGCGATATATAAACACCTGGGGCACTGTAATTGTTCAGACCCCTGATAAGTCATGGACAAACTGGTCTATAAACCGAATTATGCTCTTGGATAAAAACCGTATGACTGGTCTTGTGCCTCCTCAGCAGCACCTTGGAATAATTCATCAAAAGTGGACAGATATGGGGGAGCCGACACCATTTGCGCTAGCATTAGGGGCGCCGCCTGCAGTGCCGTTTTTCTCCGGGATGCCGCTTAGAGAAAACGTTAGTGAGATACAAGTTATGGGAGCACTTTACGGCCAAGGGGTCGAAGTTGTTAAGTGTAAAACTGTTGACCTTGAGGTTCCAGCGAATTCTGAAATCATTATTGAGGGCACGATCACCGCAACTGAGCGGGTGCCGGAGGGTCCGATGGGAGAGTTTGCCGGCTATATGGGCGCACACGACACTCCGCAGCCTGTTTACAATGTTACCGCTATTACATATAGAGATAAACCGATTCTTCCGGTTGTATGGGCAGGTGTTCCGGTCGAAGATACCCAGACTTGCTGCGGCACTATGTACTCTGCTGCAATTCTTCATGAACTTAGGGACAATAATTTCCCAGTCTCATCATGCTTTTTACTTTTTGAAAGTGCGGCGCACCTGTTGGTTGTGACCGTTCCAAGGCCGTGCCAATCTATGGAAGACACTCATGATCTTACCCATCAGGCAAAGAACATAATATTTAGAAGTAAGCCTGGTGTAGATATTCCTAAAGTATTATTAGTTGATGATGATATTGATCCCAGTGATGTGGACCAGGTGATGTGGGCGATGGCTACAAGAGTGCATCCGCAAAAGGACGCTCACTACTATTATCATCAAAAAACGCTTCCTCTCCTGCATTACCTAAACGTGGCAGAGAAGAAGGATTTGAGCAGCACAAAGCTGATATTAAACGGTCTGATACCAGGATTTGATAGATGTGATATCTCGGGGTTTGAATATAACGTTCCCAAGGAGCTTCAGGAAAAAGTAATTGGCAATTGGAATAAGTATGGGTATAAGTCCTAGCGAAGATCCTCTGGGCGTTTGGGCATATCAAAAAGATCATTAGGCAAATCGCTATTTATTTCTACAGTTTTGATCTGGAGCGTTTCAGTGTCTGGATTCCCATCTACTATAAACTCAAAAGAAAAAGGAACTACTATATCTGAAAGCTCAATATACTCGCCAATTTTAATAGTTGTATTTACGATATTTTCTTGAATAGTAGTCTTTCCTTTGATCATGAAAGGCAAAAAGGTCTCAGTATCTATATAGTAAGTGTCAAGATTTCCTGTGGTTAAATTGACCTTTAGCACATAAGCATTTCTTTCGTCTACTTTCTGCTCACCTAAAAATTTAATCTTATGGCCCTTTTTCTTATGATCTACCAAGGGACCGTCAAAGTCGCAAGTATCAATCATTTCCTTAGCTCGTTTGCCCGTTAGAATTTGGGCGCTAGTAGTAGTTGTATGATTCATCTGCCACGGGGTCTTGCCATCGTAGGCTTCTACGAAGTACATCCGCCCCGCCTGAAAATCGAGCCTGCACAAATCAGGGCGCTTATATAGAGCAGCAACTCTAAAAGTTGCTTTGCTGGTAAACATATGCCCTCTAACTTTAAGTGTTTCAATCTTCTGCCACGCTTCCCGTCCGCCAATAGCCTTTAGATGATTGTCTAAAATTTGATTTAGACTGATTTCATCGGTTGGCACCGGTTTTGTGCTCTGAGTTTCGTTTTGCGCAACTTCAAACCCCCGGCTCACAATGTTATTGCTTTCATCTAGAGCATTTGAGTTACTATAGCTAATCAATAATATAAGGGCGGGCAATAAAATACTAAACAAAAGTAGTCTCATCTTTGAGCTCCAAATTACTTGATAGAATAAATATAGTAGAACATATGAAATGAATTACAATAACTGCATTCTCTTATAGGTTAGGCATTAGAACTATTTCATTTCTTTTAATTGTTGCTGCATTTTCTCCATATTTTCTTTAGGAAAATCAAAGATAGTCGAATCTATGTCGGTGTTAAATTCAAACTTGCTCACATTAATAACTTCAGGCTCGGGGTTTCCGTGTATTTGAATTACAAGATTGTTAGGCACGACATAGCCATCGATATTTTTATATTGTTTAAAGTCTGTAGTAGTTCTAAGATCACTGCCGTCCATATTGTATAGTCCCACGGTTCTTAGAAGTAAAAAAGTCTTGGCGTCTATATAGAATGTCTCAATGTTACCGGAGTTGTATTTTAGATTGATTTTATATGCATTTTTGCCATCTATTTCCTCTTCACCCAATAGTTTTACTTTATGGCGTTTCTTTTTGTAATCTTTAAGGGAGCTTTCAATACCGCATGTGTCTTTCATATACCTGGTTTTTCCTGAGCTCATGGGAGCTGGCTCTGGATTTCCTGAAAGCGGGTTTATCTGCCATGCGAAATATCCTCCGTAGATCTGTGCCATAGTAGTGCCTTGTACTTTAAATTCGATCCGGCATTTATATGGTCTCTCATGATAGGCAGTGATCGGGATTGTAACACCCTGAGATTTCATTGTACCTTGCATGACCATTGTGTTTAGGTTGTTCCATTTCTCAAGCCCTCCGATTGCTTCATAATATTTAGCAAGCACTTGGTCCAGCTTGAGCGGCTCCTGCGGTTTAGCAGATAATGGCGCTGCAAGACATAAAATTAGAACTAAGATAAAGGATTTGATTCTCATATTTAAATGACTCCAGGCAATAAATATTTGCTAATATGTTATAGGACAATAAGGAAATATCAAAGAAGATATTTTTTATTCATCAGGCTCAGAGTTTAGCCTCTCATAGGCTCTTTCGATATGAATTCTCCAAGGTTCTAGCTCAGGAAAGGAGTTAATAATTTTCTCAATCTCTTTTATTTTTTCTTCGTTGCCCTGATAACTCCAGAGCTTAGCGCCAAGCTCAATTGCAGGAAGGGTGGTGATATCAAACTCTCCGGCGTCTTTTTTATTTTGCTCAATCACAAGCGGTATGAGCGGTAGACTAAGATTGCAGTACTTAAGCACCATATAGTTATAACCGTTTCTAACATTTTCGGTGATCATATTTAAATAGTAATAATATCTGTCAATGTCAGACTGCATTATTTTTTGGTTGGTATCTGGATCAGTCATGAACTGCTTACTCCTTGAAAATATAATACCTTATCCATCAACAGTTATATCCGCATTTCCCCTCGTTGCATTGAGGATCTCGCCTCTTATCATATCTTCTCTAGAAAGAGGAATCTCAACATAAATAGTTACATCTTCAGCATAAAGAACATCTTTTATATTAATAGACTGTTTATCAAGAAAGTTCCTAGTGTTGCTCTCATAATCATATCCAACCTTTATGCTCATCTTGGTTAGCTTTACATACTCTGTTAACTCAAGCTCATCGAGTGCCATTGTAATAGTTCCAGAGTATGCTCTAACCAATCCTCCAGTGCCGAGTCTTGTGCCGCCAAAGTAACGAGTCACAACTGCAGCTACATCTCCAATACCTCTCATTTGCAACACACTTAGAATCGGTTTTCCCGCAGTGCCCCCAATCTCGCCGTCATCATTAAAACCTACCTCAGCCCCGCCGTTTGGGTTGCCGATAACATATGCATAAGTATTGTGAGAGGCGCTGGGGTGCTTGTTTGAAACCTCTTCTATAAAGCCAAGCGCGCTCTGTTTGTCCACAGCATGGGTTATGCTCGCAATGAACCTGCTTCGTTTTATTTCCTGCTCCATGACAATACTCTTTGCCGGGACAAGATAAGTTGAATCCTTGGACATATTAATATTTTTACGGATTTATGATACTTATGCGAATCTGGTAATTGGCGGGTATTTAGTTAATACTTGTTTTAGCGGCCAAAACCAGTTGGAGGAATTAAAATGAAATTCGATGAACTTTTAAACTATCAAATAATTGACCTTGAGTATGAGCTTGAGAACGGGATGCCTGAGTATTTTACGCATAAGCCTGTGTTTGGATACGAAATTGCCCACCGTCACTCTGATACCGATCCCAAACTCCAGGGCGTTCGAACCAGTGCTTGGGGAAGCGTGACCGGAAATGAGCATTCAGGAACTCATGTTGATGCCTTTTGTCATCAGGCCGAGAACGGGGTTATGCACGGGGGATATAAAGTTACACCTGAAACAGAAACCCAGAGCGGATTCACTGTAAACGGTGCAGAGCATTTGCCCATATTCTTTGATCGCGGAGTATTGCTCGATATCGCCGCCTTTAAAGGGGTAGACTGCATCGAGCCAAAATATGAGGTCAGCGTGGAAGATATAGAGCAGTGCTGCCAGGCGCAAAGCACCCAGATTACGCCCGGATGCGTTGTGTTGGTTCACCTAGGACACGGCCGGCACTGGCGAGATGCCGAGCGTTATCTTGATGCCCCAGGGGTAAGCGCCGCTGCTTCACAGATGATGGCTGATTTAAAAGTAAAAGCGGTTGGGGCGGATAATTTCTCCTGGGATGAACCCTCACACTTTGAGACTGATATGAACTGCAATGGCCCCGGGCATATAATACTTTTAGTAAGGGCAGGGATTTATATCTTTGAGAACTTAAACCTATTGCCGCTTGTAGATTCAGGAGAAACCGAGTTTATCTTTTTCGCATCGCCTATTAAGTTAAAGGGAGCCACAGCAGCTCCTGTTAGGCCACTTGCGCTGATAAACAGATAAACAATAGGGGTTAAAAGTTGATATTATGTATAATGTTATTTACCAAGCACAAAGGAGGATTTCAATTATGACGAGAGTTTTTAAATATGTCGGAATTTTTCTCTTTCTAATTTCAATAGGCTGCGCCGGTCAGCAGGGCGGCGAAGAAGAGGGCGGTTTTGATGCGAGTATATGCAACAACATCCCTGTTGGTATTGAAACAGCAGTTGCCGCAGACCCTGAGTCTAAAGCATTTAAGATAAGCTGCGCTGATCTTGCACAGTGTACTTCTATCATGGGATGGGATGCCCCGCCTGATGTTCCATGCACAGGGCCGTAAGAAAACAAGATTAAAGTATGCGAGAAGATTGCCATGTGATAACCTATGCTCGCATTGTAATTATTAGGTATTGTAAGGCGACTCAATATTAAAATTAATAAAAGGTTGAGGTAAAGATTATATGACCAAATTACTCTATGGCACATTAATAGTATTACTATTTACACCGCTTGTAATTGCAGAGAGTTCCAAAGATGCTGATAAGCAAAGTGAGGAGTGTCAGCAAGTTCTGACAGAACTAAAACAAGCCCAGGATCAGCATAATGCTGATTATAAGAAATTGGGGAAAGCTATAATGAATTGGAAGAATTATTATGACCAACTCCATGCACAAAGCTACTTAAATACGGACCAGCCGCTTATGGATAGTGTAGAAAAATGTCAAAGTGGTGATGGTCTTGGTGAGGATTTTTGCAAAGGTGCGATGAAGCAATACAATGAAATCTCTCCAAAAGAAGAAACAGCCAAGGCAGAACTAGAAAGCGCTAAGGAAATATCTCGTGAGTCTAACAAGAAATATAATACCAAACTCAGAGAAGCAGCTGATAAAAACTGTATTATGAAGTCACGCTAGAATAAATGCTTTAGCCATTTTATTTTGTTTGCTATAAAATCCTTTTAAATAAGGCATTGTGCACCACATTGACGTATACTCATAAACAGCATGAATAATCAATCGCACAGCCGAACAATGGGTCTTTGGGGTGCAACCGGGCTTGGGGTTGCCGCCATAGTTGGGGGTGGAATACTTGTTTTGGCCGGAGTTGCATTTGAAGCCACAGGTCCAAGCGCTGTGTTGGCTTTTGGGCTAAACGGACTATTGGCACTACTCACTGCATTTAGCTTTGCAGAAATGTCGGCTGCCTTTCCTGAATCAGGCGGCACCTATATCTTCTCTAAAAAAGTGCTTTCAATAAGAGCCGCATTTGGAGTAGGATGGATCATTTGGTTTGCCTCCATTTTGGCAGCAGTGCTCTATGCTCTCGGCGCAGGTTTCTTTGTATCAATTGCCGTAAATAGCATATGGGAACTGTACACTGGCTCAAGGATAGAGTGGGTTAATACAACGAATGCAACTACCCTGATTGCAATAATCGCTACTCTTATCTATACCAGAATACTTTTTCATAAACAGTCCTCGGGCGGCAACTGGATAAACACAGGAAAAGTACTTGTATTTATAATCCTAATTATCGGCGGCGGATGGTATGTATCCTCTCAGTCTTTAATAGAAGTTGTAGATGACTTCACTCCGTTTTTTGCCGAAGGAAGCTTTGGGCTTCTTCAGGCTATGGGATATACCTTCATCGCATATCACGGCTTTGACCTTATCTCTGCAGTAGGCGGAGAGGTAAAAGACCCGGAGAAAAATATCCCCCGCTCTATGTTCATCTCTCTAATTATTGCAATTGTGATCTATGTTCTTTTTATGCTTGTTGTCACTATGGCCGCAGTTGGTCCAGGTGAGTCTATAGCTGAAGCAAGTACAGGAAGACCAGAGGAAATTGTGATGATTGCGGCAGAGATCTACATGGGCAAGTTTGGATACTGGCTCGTGATTGTGGCAGGTATTCTGTCTATGCTCTCAGCTTTATATGCAAACCTTTTAGGCGCATCACATATCGCCTACAGCATGGCCAATGACAGAACACTTCCTAGAGAGCTTGGCCACTTAGATAAGGGACTCGGAACTCCTATCAAGGCGGTTGTTGTCACGGCAGCAGTTCTTGTTCTTACAATTATAATTGTCCCTGACATAGCGGTTGCGGCAGCAGCATCGAGTTTGATCTTTCTAATCTCTTTTGCCATTGCTCACTGGATCAGCATTCTCTCAAGAAAACGAAGCCGTCCTGAGGACCTTCCGTTTAAAGCTCCGTTTTTCCCTCTAATACCAGTTGTGGGAATCGTAACTTGTGTCGGGATTGCAATATTTGAAGGCATAAAAGTGCCCATTGCAGGAGTGATAACTCTTGTATGGCTAGCAATTGGCGGAGTGCTTTATTACATCCTCTTTGGCAGGCGCGCCAGGCTTGTCGATGCCTCGGCGGAAGGCTATGACCCAAGGCTTGTGAGCTTGCGGGGCAAAAGTCCATTGGTTCTTGTGCCCATAGTAAACCCCTCTCACGCTGTGCCGATGGTTGCGGTTGCAAGCGCTCTAGCGCCCCCAATTACGGGAAGA
>JBCCIH010000089.1 GCA_039028315.1 Thermodesulfobacteriota bacterium
GTTGGGAATGGTATTACATCAGCTACGATGATTTCGGCAGGCTCATTATCAGTAGTAATAATGCTAGGAGTAGATAATACATTTACGTCAGTTAAAGAGGTAAGTGCCTGGAACAGAGCGGTGAATGAAGGTATAGGTGGAATCGGACCCGATCCGTCTGGATCAACTTCTTCACCAACAACCCCTAAAAATAGACCTGATAGACTACCGATCAAGTTAGCTGATGCCTCAGGGTTAGCTGCAACTCCAAGCAAACTAGGAACTCCTGGCAGGTTGGTGCCGCCAAATCCCAGTGTACTGTCATTAACTGTAAATCCAATACTAAGGTTGGTACCAAACGATCTGATTTTATCAAGACTAACTTCTAGTATTGCGGCCTCTACAAAAACCTGTTTTCTCCTTATATCAAGCTCATCTATTACATCTTTAACTTCTTCATAATCTCTTCTGGATCCAATCACTATTACAGAGTTTGTTGCAGGGTCTGCTGTGATTCTAAGCCCGTCTGCTTCAGCTACAATACTGGCTCCCCTGCCTCCAAGGTTTTGTCTTTGGATCGTTTGTCTAGTTTGCCCTTGGCCGAATGTGGAACCTCCGGTTCCTGATCCAAATGCAGAGCCAGTTGTGCCAGTCGTTCTCTGAGCTCTTTGAATCGCGCCGCCACTAAAGCCTCCGCCACCGCCGCCGAACAGTGCTGAGAGAACACTTACAATTTGTTCTGCATCAGCGTTTAGAACCCTTATAACGAATATGCCTTCCTGCGGCTCATCGGTTTTTACGTCTAGTATCTCGATTACTGCCTTGATTTTAGCCATATCGCTAGGGTAGGCGATTATGATTAAGGAATTTGTTCTCTCATCAGTGATTACTTTAAAGCTTACCGGGGAAGAATCTTGCGTAGACTGTGCAGTGATTTGTGGTGCTTGCTGCTGGGTTTGGGTGGTTCTGGTTCTGCTGGTTCTTGAAGTTGCTCTTTGCTGCTGTGCTGTTCGTTGGGTAGCAGTTGCTCTTCTGGCCACAGAAGCACTGCCTGAGCCTGATGAACCGCCGAATATTTCAAGAAGCTTAGTTGCAACCTCCGCAGCATCTGCATTTTCAATTTTAATAAATTCAATCTCAGTTTCGACATCAAAGTTTTCAATGATTTTTAAGATTCTGTTTAAGTTATCAACTCTTTCTATAATGATAAGTGTGTTGGTGGCTGGATATACAACGATGTCACCCTCACGGGAAATTAATGGCCTTAGTATCGATGCAACTTGATTGGCTTGCACATTCTGAAGCTCAACCAATTGAGTTATGAATCTGTCTGAAGGATCTGAATAGTCGGTTCCGAATTCTGTAGGTATATCCTGAAATTTAATATCTCTTTTAGGGACAATAATATTTGTGCCGTTTTTCTTAACTACTGAAAACCCATTGAGACTTAAAATTGTCTCAAAGAGCCGCATTGCATTTTCGCTTTTAAAACCTCCGGGAGCAACGACGGTAATTTTTTTGCCTTTTACAGATTCATCTAAGATAAAGCTTTCGCCGGTTATTTCACTGATTGCCTGAATCAGATCCTGAACATCCATCTCTGATTGGAGATTTACAATTTCTCCTTCACTGACTATTACATCAGAACTCGTTGGCTCAACCTGTGCTTCTATGACCTCAGCTTGTTGCTCAGGTTGCGCAGGTCGTGCGGGCAGCCCTTGAGCCTCTCTTTCTTTTTCCAGAGCCCTTTTCTTTCTGTGCTCTTGTCTTTGTTGAATTCTTAATTGTCTTCTTTTTTCAAGTTCTTGCTGACGTTCTATCTGATTTCTTTGCTCAGGATCATTTTGTACTATAGCATCATCAACAGCCCCATTTGACTCAATGCTTTCATCCACATATGCCTGCGCAATGACTTTATTATCATCTAAATAATCAAATGAAAGTTCTTTTTCATTTCCGTTTGCATTTGCTGGTATATCTATATATTGACCTACTACAATTTGGTCTTCTCTAAGACCGTTTATTTCTTTAATTTCTGAAACTGATGCGTCATATTTCTCCGCAATTGTTGAAAGGGTATCACCTTTTTGAATCTGGTAGGTTAGATCATTGCTAGATTCCTCAAAAATTGGTTCGTTTTGCTCGAGCTCTTGTGTTTGCGCTGTGTTTTCTTGGATAACAGCTCCATTATTTGAGGTGTTTATATAGACATAAAGTGTAAGCAAAAATCCAAGAATCAGTATGTTAATCAAAAATCCTTTCATATGTAATCCTCTCTATTATTAATCCATTTTAAATAAATATATTGCACATCTGCCTAAGCATAAATTTCCAACAATCATTTTACCGAGTACTCATATGTATACTTTTGTCCTGCTCTGGTTAATTCAATTGTGAAAGAGTTTTGATCTCTAAGCTCTTCAAAAACTCCCAACGCCCTCTCTATATCGTTTAATTCAACATTGTTTATCCTATGAAGCGTGTCGCCATTTTTAATTCCAATCTTCCAGAAGATGCTGTTTGATCTAATACCAAAGAATCTTAGTCCATCGTCCTGAGGAATTACTCTGGCCTGCTGGACAATCTTAGTAGGATCACTTAGAAGATCCTCCAAAAGTTCACGCTCAACTTCATATTCGTTTTCACTTAACTTGCTTATCTGCTTATTGCTGTTGTCTTCTTTCTTCTTGTTTGTGCTAGAAGCTCTAGTATTTGGAAGTTTAGAGCTGCTTTTCGCGGATGCTATATCTCCTAAATTTTTACACTTAATTGTTTCTTGCTTTGTAGATCTTCTCTGGATTACTGCCTTGCAGTTGTTTACATCCACTAGGCTGACTTTCTCTGAGGGGATGATATCTATCTCATCTCCGCTTTTATAACCGTTCACCTTACTGTTATCGTCATTTTTTATGATTGCCACTGATTTTTGATCAGCATTAATTATAGTGCCTAAAAGCACCAAATTAAGATTGGATTCAGGCAAATCTTCGGGGTTGGTTGATGCAACTGCTGCAGCTTCTCCAGCCGGGTCTGGCAGCCCGAATATATTTCTTTTTACAATAACCTCATAGCTCGACAAAGGAATGTTCCTATTATTGTTTGTTTGTTTGTTAGTTTCTGCAGGGAAATAATTTTGTGAAGCTTGAGCATTTGGGGAAGTTACTTGTCCTTGGATTTTTGCATTTACACTGAGGGCTAGCAGATACGCAAGTGCTGCGAGCAGAACCAGATTTATAACCCACACATATCTTTTTAAAATAGTAACAAGCATTTAAGTAGAATAGTTAAATTTATCTAAAAAAATAAAGTCTTTTGCTTTATATGTCAACAATTAATAGCTACTGTTTTAAAATCTAAAAATTATGTAGGCATAAATAATACTTAGTAAATACGAATAACAGATAACTCTTTGCAAGAACCTATACATTACAATGTACTGTTTTTTGATGAAAAAGCAATTATCTGTATGCAGTTACGATGCTAGCATAACTTCTAGTATCCGGAGCTACTATTAGCGCAGCATTCTACTAACTGACCGAGCAGATCATTCTGAAATTCTTTTGTTTTCCATCCAAAGCCGTTAGATAGAATAGAAAATACCAGTACATCTCCCTTCTTTGTAAAAATATAGCCTGATAGAGCTCTAACATTTTTTAGATATCCTGTTTTGGCTCTAACTCTTCCTTGTACCTGTGAATTCTTAAATCTTTTTTTAAGTGTGCCGTCCACTCCTGCAACAGGAAGTGAGTCTAAAAAATCTGTTGAAATCAGATTATCCTCATAGGCATAGCTCAATATATCGGTCAAAGTTTCAGGTGTTACCCTGTTTAACAAAGATAGGCCCGATCCGTCAACAACTTTATATCCGTTTTTTATGCCGAGTTCATTTAAAAATTCTGAAATGACTGATGAACCTTTATCCCAAGTGCCAGGAACTCCTCTGTATTGGGCTCCTAGAGTTTTCATTAAGTTCTCGCCAATAATATTCACACTGTTCTTATTGTATTCGACTATTACAGAAGAAAGCGGGTCAGAATAGTGAGTGTATATAAGGTTTGCCCATCTTGGGACTTTGTCCATTACAACTGGCCCAGGAACCTTGATTCCAGCTTCTTCAATGGCGCTTTTAATAACGTTTCCTGTAAATACTGTGGGGTTTAAAACTGGAATTTTAAGTGTAATAGTCGCCTTTGGTCTTATTCTGCCGCTGAGAACTATAGTTTGCTCATTTTGCCAGGAAGTTTTAAGTGCGCCTTTTTTGCCGCTAGTTACAGCCTGGTTAATTATTGTAATATTTGATCCTTCCGGCTCGATTTTGACTGCCGGTTTAGCACCCGTCTTTGAGGCATACACTTTTAATTCAATTATGTTGTAGTTAAAAGAAAGCGCGCTTATTGCTGGGCTATAAAAATCATCCCGCCATTCTTCTTTCCAGCCTTTTGCATACCTGTTTGTTCCAAAATAACTGTCATCAACAACAACTTTGCCTCTTATTTCTTTAACGCCGCGTTGCTTTAGCTGAAATACAATATATCCCAAATGTCCTTGAGATAGTGTAGGGTCACCATATCCCTTTATATATAGTCCGCCATGTAGAACGCCATCAGATATTCCTCCTCCAGAGAAGAATTCAGTCTTAAACTTGTAATTTGTGCCCAATAACGAAAGGCCTGCAACTGATGTTATTATCTTCTCGTTTGATGCCGGTATATACATCTTTTCGGGATTATGCTCAAAAATAGTTTCACCAGAATTAAGTGATTTAACAATAACTCCGAGCTTTCCGTTCTTAGAGGGGTTTTCATTAAGTAAAGGAGCCACACTAGCTGCATATTTCTCATTTGCAGACTGGGCAAAATGAGTAGGGATTAAGATTACTAGTAATAAGAAAAGGACAACAAACCTGGCCATATTAAGAATTATATATTAACACTCTGCAGCCTGGTTGAAAAGGGAGTTTTTGGGTGAGTTGCAAAATGGTACATATAGAATGATATGCTATCATTTATTCATTAATACGAATTTAGCTACTGTCATTCAACTACTCAGGGGCAAATCAAAAAAAATAAAATAATAGAACTATGAAAGGCGAGATAAAAATAGAAGGGGCAAGAGAAAATAATTTAAAGAACGTTGATGTCTCAATACCCTGGCACAAGTTCACTGTTGTTACTGGACTTAGCGGATCTGGAAAGTCTTCACTTGCGCTTGATACATTATATGCTGAAGGGCTCAGAAGATACATCGAATGTCTTTCTACTTATGCCCGGCAGTTTCTTGAGAGAGTTGACCGTCCTGATATGGACGATATTTCAGGACTCCCTCCAGCTGTAGCAATAGAAAGCAGAAACTCAGTTAGAACTTCCCGCTCAACTGTTGGTACAACAACTGAGATATATGATTTTCTAAGACTATTATTTGCAAAAATAGGTAAAACCTTCTGTCCAACTTGCAGTATCGAAGTAAAGATAAAATCACCCGAGGACATTGCTGCTGAGCTAGTAAATGGCTATAGCGAGAATAGAGCTGTAATGACATTTCCACTTGATGATATTAACCCAACACCTAAGGGGCTTTTATCAAAGGGTTTTACAAGAATATGGCTAGACGGAGAAATATCCGATCTTGAAGAACTTGACGAACTGCCACAGGGAGCTCAGGTAGTTATAGACAGAGTGTCAATAAAGCAGAGCTCGTTTTCTAGAATTGTAGAGTCGCTAGAGGCAGGTTTTTCAGACAGTAAATATGTCATTGTTCACATAGTTGATGGGGAGTCTTTAAGGTTTTCAAAAGACCTTGAATGCACTTCATGCGATGCTAAATTTACTGAGCCTGAGCCGCTTTTATTCTCTTTTAACAGCCCACGGGGTGCATGTGCTGAATGTAATGGTTTTGGAAATATATTAAAATTAGATCCTGATCTAGTGATACCCAATCCTGATAAAAGCTTGGCACAGGGAGCAATTGAGCCGCTTACAAAACCCTCTCACCAGTTTCGCATGAGAAAAATGCTTGAGTCAGCTGCGGAATATGGCGTTGATGTCAACAAGCCGTTTTCTAAGCTGCCAAAAAAATCTGTAGAGCGGGTTTATGAGGGTATGGGATCATTTAAAGGAATAAACGGTTTTTTTGCATACCTAGAGCGAAAGAGCTATAAAATGCATGTCAGGGTGTTCTTAAGTAAGTACCGCTCAGCATTTGACTGTGAGGTGTGCGGAGGAAGCAGACTAAAAAATGAGGCGCTATGGGTCAAAGTTGGCGGAAGAAGTATTGCAGAACTATCTGAATTTTCGATCTTGAATTTGAAAAAATTCTTTGATGAACTTGAACTATCTGAGTACGAAACTCAAATTGCAGACGAAATATTAAAGCAGATAAACTCCAGAATATCATTCTTGGTAAAGGTTGGCCTAGAATATCTCACTCTTTCCAGACTTTCCAAAACCCTCTCTGGAGGAGAGGCCCAAAGGGTAAACCTTGCATGCCAGCTGGGTTCAACTCTTACAGAAACTCTTTATATTATGGATGAGCCGTCAATAGGTCTTCATCAACGCGATCTTTCAAGGCTTATAGAATTAATAAAAGATCTAAGGGACCGGGATAATACAATCGTAATAGTCGAACACGACTTTGATATGATAGGGGCAGCAGATCATATTGTAGAGCTTGGACCAAAGGCAGGAGAAAGGGGCGGTGAGATAGTCTACCAAGGTGAAATTAAGAAATTTCTAAATAACGGCGTCTCTACTCTTACAAAAAAATATCTCCTAGAACAAGAAGGAATAGAGGTTCCTAAAAAAAGAAGAAAAGGAAGTTCAAAAACTATAAAAGTTCTTGGAGCAACTGAGAACAACCTAAAAAACCTTAATGTTGAGTTCCCACTTAAAACTTTTATCTGTGTAACTGGAGTTTCAGGTTCTGGAAAAAGCTCATTAGTACATGATGTTCTCTACGCAGCCCTTGCAAGAAGGTTTCATAGCGATATTGAAAGAGTAGGTTCTTATAAAGAAATTAAAGGGCTTAATAATATTTCTGATGTGATCATGCTTGATCAAAACCCGATTGGGAAAACGCTCAGATCAAATCCAGTAACTTATATTAAAGTCTATGATCAGATCAGAAAAGTTCTGGCTGATACCTGGCAAGCAAAGTCAAAGGGTTTAACAGCTTCCCACTTCTCCTTTAACGTAGCAGGTGGCAGATGCGAGGTTTGTGAAGGTGAGGGCAGGCAAAAAGTAGAAATGCACTTTTTAGCAGATGTATATGTAATATGCGAAGAGTGCGGGGGCAAGAGGTTTAAGAAAGAAGTACTAGATATCAAATATAAGAGTAAAAATGTTATAGAAATTTTAGAACTGACTGTTGACGAAGCTATCAATTTCTTTTTCGAGGTGCCTTCACTTGGAAGAAAGCTCAAGATACTGCAGGATGTCGGACTAGGCTATATAAGATTAGGCCAGCCAGCACCAACTTTATCAGGCGGTGAGGCGCAGAGAATCAAAATTGCAAGAGAGCTGGGCAAAAGAGGCGGAAGCGATATTCTCTACATCTTAGACGAGCCTACAGTTGGGCTTCATGCAGAGGATGTCAAAAAGCTTCTGGATGTTATAAACAAGCTTGTACTCTCCGGCCATACCGTACTAGTCGTTGAGCATAACCTAGATGTTATCAAGTCTGCGGATTATGTTATTGATCTTGGCCCAGAGGGAGGCGATAAAGGGGGGCAGATAGTTGCCCAAGGCAGCCCTGAAGAAATAGCGCAATGCAAAAAATCACATACCGGCAAGTTCCTTAAGAAATATTTAACTACATAATTTCCAATTCGTTTTCGCATCTTGGTAAAGTCACTGTCATCATATAAACTAAATTTGAAAATTGTTGGTATCCGCTTAAATTAAGACCTGAATACTTGCAAATCAACAAAAAGGGTATATATAAATCCTAAAGGAGTAAGAATTCATTATGGCAGCCGGAAAAAGGGATTATTATGAAGTGCTGGGCGTCTCTAGAGACGCAGACCCGCAGGAAATAAAGAAAGTATATAGAAAACTTGCGCTCAAATACCATCCGGATCACAATGAAGGCCCTGAGGCAGAGGAGAAGTTTAAAGAGCTATCAGAAGCCTACGGGGTATTATCTGACCCTGAAAAACGCTCCCGCTATGACAGGGGCGGATTTGCCGGGCTAGACGGCATGTCGGCTGAGGATATTTTCGGAAATATTAATTTTGGTGATATCTTCGGAGGAGGCGGAGGGGGTTTCGGCGGTTCAATCTTCGATGAAATTTTTGGCTTTGGAAGGGGAGGCGGAGGTAGAAGACGCGCGTCCAGGGGAAGCGACGTTCAGGTTGAGATAACTGTTCCACTAAAAAGAATTCTAACAGGCGGCGAAGAAACTGTATCTTATAGCCGCTTAAAGGCCTGTCCTACTTGTGACGGCTCCAGAGCAAAACCGGGCACTGATGTAAAGCAGTGCGCTGAGTGCGCAGGATCTGGTCAGAAAGTCTATACCTCAACACAACAGGGGATGACTTTTCAGCAGGTTGCTGTCTGCGCTGAATGCAGAGGAGAGGGAACTATAATTGAAGAATTGTGTCCTGACTGCTCAGGTATAGGTAGTGTTGAAGGAATAACGACCATGGAAATAAATGTTCCTCCGGGAGTTGAAGAGGGCGCAGCGCTAAGGGTACCAGGCCAAGGTAATATGAGCCCAGACCCGGGAGCACCTCCAGGAGATCTTCTGGTCGTAATTAATACAGAAAAAGATTCAAGATTTACAAGAAAAGGTGAGCATCTGTATAGAGATATAAACATCAAAATTCCTGATGCCGTTTTTGGAACAAAAGTTGATGTTCCGACATTGGTCGGCGAGGGTGAAGTGAAAATTCCAGCTGGAACGCAGCCCGGAACCACTATGAGACTTGCCAACGAAGGTCTCCCCGGTTTTAGATCGGGCAGGCGAGGGGACATATACCTAAATATAAAAGTCGAAATACCAAAAAAGCCTTCCAAAGAGGAAAAGAAGCTGTTCAAAGAACTGCAGGCACTGTACGAAAATAAAGACTAGTTTCTCTAATTTTTTGCTGTAATATCCTACTATGAAATTTCTACAAATGACCAACAAACAGCTAGCTATTTTTCTTCTTCGCCTGGCAACCGGAGTAAACTTTTTGATGCACGGCGCTGTAAGGGTTTTTGGAGACTACGTCGGGTTCGCAGACGGCATGGCAGATAATTTTAGCGAGACATCTCTTCCAGCTTTCTCTGTCAGA
>JBCCIH010000090.1 GCA_039028315.1 Thermodesulfobacteriota bacterium
AACTTCTGGTTTCACACAGGAGATGCAGGCAGGATGGACAAAGACGGCTATATCTATTTTGTTGACCGCGTAAAGGACTACCTAAGATGTAAGGGTGAGAACATAAGCTCCTTTGAAGTTGAAAAGATAGTCGGCTCACACTCAGATGTAGAAGAGTCAGGAGCAATCGGAGTAAAAGCTGAGAGCGGAAAATATGCCGAAGATGAGCTCATGATTGTAGTTGTACCAAAGAAAGGGAAGACAATTGATCCAATTAAACTCATAAAATATTTAGAGCCCAAAATGCCTTATTTTATGATCCCAAGGTTTATTAGATTTGCCAAGTCGCTCCCAAAAACCGGAACCCTTAGAGTGCAGAAAAATAAGCTTAGAGAAACCGGCATTACTAAAGACACATGGGATATGAAAAAAGCAGGATATAAAGTTAAAAGATAAATTATATATAGTGTAGAATGTTTTTAGTCAGAACATTTACAAGGAGGAGAATATGTGCAGGATATTTCCAGTAATATTTTTGGCGGTATTTATCATAATAGCATCATCTCTAAGCTCCATAGCCGATGACTCAATCGGAGTAGCTGAGTTTCGTAAGCTCTATGACAGCCTCCTATCCGGCAAAACACTAGTTAATGAGACGAGCGTTGACGGATTAGTAATAAAAAAGGAAAAAATATACGGCAGTGCAATAGACACAGGTGATGGGGAGTTTGATGTCCCGGTTACTCAGATAGTCACTTATACCAAAGACGGTGAGCAGCAAGTTCAAGCAAAGGTTAAGATTATTGACCGAGTAAATGATCTCGGCGGTAAAGCTATTATTCAAGAAGAGATAACCAGCCTAAGTGTACTAGAAGCAGGAGATAAAGTTCCCGAAGAGGCGATTGGAACCGAGTTTGGCGGGATATACAGAGTTGGTAAGAATGACCAAGGCGGTTTTGATGTCCACAATTTTTCATTAACCCCATCAGTAGTAATCGAAGACGATAAACTCTCTCTGGCAGGATCGATGATTACATATTCCTGCTCAGCCCAGGATGCTAAAACTGTCTGCGACTATACAGTTAGAGACTTTGAGCTCGGAGAATATGTGCCAAATAAAGGATATAAAATCGGAAATCCAATCGGCGGTGATTTTACCGAGACTTTTACAAGTAAATAACTCTCAGTAAAAACGGAGGCAAAAGTTATGAAAAAAACAATATACATAATCGCACTACTAGCAGTATCCACTTCTTTTGTATTTGCAGATCCGGTCATTGACCCAGAAAGTATTACTAACACGGATAAATACTATAGAGACAACGCAGAGTGCCAAGCGCTGGCCAAAGAGAACAAGGGCGGCGTGGGGAATGTGGCTAAAGATACCGCAATCGGAGCGGGTGTGGGCGCTGGAACAGGAGCTCTTCTTGGCGCCATTGGCGGAAGCGTGGGTAAAGGTCTAGGCATTGGAGCAGTTGTTGGCGGCGTTGCCGGCGGAGGAACAAGCATCTATAAAAATCACAAGACCTATGACGAAATATACAAGAACTGCATGAGGGGCAGAGGGTACAGAGTTTTAAACTAACCTAAAAGGCTGATCTCTAATGCAATTCCTTATTGTAATCCCGGTTCTTTAGATTGGACCGAGGAATACTACAACAATACCAAAACGTTAGAACATGAATCTTTTTCTAATTTCCCAAATCTAATTCTTTATCACTGACCTAACATCTAGCGGACTTTTGATTTTTTTTATAAAGTGTTAGTGTATGCTGAGGGGAAGAATTATGATAAAAAGGCTAAGTGTTATATTTCTAATTTTTTTTCTAATAGGCTGCGGCGGAGCTGATTATACAACTCCAGACTTAGGCGGTCTTTATACCACGGCTGCCAGAAGATCGCACGATCAGGGCAATGCAGTGATTGTAATACCAGGAATACTTGGCTCTAAATTAAGAGACAGCGAATCTGGACAGCTAGTATGGGGCGCGTTTGAGAAGAGCACGGCAGACCCTGAGTCTCCAGAAGGCGCCAGACTGGTTGCGATCCCGATGAAAAAGGGAGCTCCTCTCTCTGAGTTAACAGACAGTGTTCATTCAGACGGCGCACTTGATAGAGTGAGAGTGTCACTGTTTGGTCTTCCAATTGAGCTAAACGCTTATGTAAACATCTTAAGCACCCTAGGGGCCGGCGGATATTTAGATGAGTCCTTGGCTACGAATAAGTCTAATAATATTGATTATGGGGATGACCACTTTACATGTTTTCAGTTTGATTATGACTGGCGGCTTGATAACGTCGAGAATGCAAAGAGACTAAACGCTTTCATAGAAGAAAAGAGAGAATATATATTAAATGAATATAAAAAGCGCGGTATGCCAAAAGAAGATGTAAAGTTTGATATTGTAGCCCACTCAATGGGCGGGCTATTAACTAGATATTTTCTCAGATATGGAGATCAGGATCTGCCCCAGGATGGCTCTACTCCTGAGGTCACATGGGCAGGCACCGAGCACATAGATAAAGTAATTATTATAGGCACTCCAAATGCGGGCGCAGTAGGAGCTGTTGAAAACTTATTTGCAGGAAGGGATTTTGGACCATTCCTGCCAAAATATGAGCCTGCAATTATAGGCACTATGCCCTCACTTTATCAGCAGCTTCCAAGAACTAGGCACAGAGCGATTTTGGATCAGGACCGCCAGCCAGTTGATATAATGGATGTTGATCTATGGATTGAAAACGGCTGGGGGCTTGCAGATCCCAACCAAGATAAAGTGCTTAAGTGGCTTTTGCCGGATGTATCGGACCCAGAGCAAAGAAGAGAAATAGCAATCGATCATTTAAGAAAATCTATGGCACGAGGAAAACAGTTTCAGCAAGCAATAGATCAACCGGCGACCCCACCTGAGCGTCTTCAGCTTCACCTTCTTGCAGGCGATGCAATTCCTACTGGTTCAGCAGTAACAATTGACGACTCAGAATCTCACTTTGAAGTTACTGACTTCTCACCAGGTGACGGCACGGTGACCCGAAACAGCGCCCTTATGGATGAGAGAACGGGCGGCGTCTGGCAGCCCTATCTTCAGTCCCCTATTAAGTGGACGAATGTAATGTTCCTTTTCTCAGATCACTTAGGATTAACTAAAGACCCCGGCTTTAGCGATAATGTGCTGTATATCCTTCTAGAGCAGCCAGTTCAGTAGACCGGCTTTATTTAACAAATCTTTTCTGTACTATTTATAGGCATATCAAATAGCCCGGAGTTAGAATTTTGCCTACAACAAAATCCTTAAGAGAAATTATTAAAAACTCACATAAAGCCCTTTTAATCGGAATCGGCGGCGGAGGGGATATAGTTGGGACGATCCCTACTGCGGATCTGCTTGAGATGTTTGGGATTGAGTGCGTATACGGCGGTCTTTCATGGGAGCGCTCAGTTTTTGACCCAGAGCCCGGGCCAAGAGATTTTCATGAAATACAGAACATAAGAAAATGCAATGAGATAGTGTGGTTTGCAAATAAGGACAGCGCTACCTTAAGCGGTGTTAAGTTTGCGGAGTCAGGGTTCTCAGAAGTTCTTGGAGTACAAACCCTTCTTATAGGCATACAGCAAGGACCTAAAGCAATCGCAGAAGGTATACTTGATGCTGCAAATAAAGTAGGCGCAGATTTAGTGATTGGAATTGATGTCGGTGGGGACGTAATTGCCCAGGGTGATGAGCCGGGACTCATGAGCCCGCTGGCAGACTCAATGATGACGGCTGCATTTGCTTTACTTGAAGACGAGATCACAGCAATAATAGGGCTTTTCGGCTTTGGGAGCGACGGGGAGCTTACCCAAAGTGAGCTTGAGTCTTCAATGAGACTTGCGCTTAAAAACGGAGGCGTTCTAGGTAGCTGGGGAATTACTCATGACGCTCTTTCCAAGCTTGAAAAGGTCATAGCTACTGTACCCACTGAAGCAAGCCGGCTTCCTGTCCTATATGCCAAAGGGGAATTTGAGGAGACCAAAATAAGGAGCGGTACAAGGCATGTGTCCTTATCAATTGCATCAACAGAGACATTCTATTTTTTGCCTAGCGTTATTTATGAGAATTCGAAAATGGCAAAATGCGTCTCAGACTGCAAATCACTTGAAGATGCCAACGATTGCCTTCACTGCATAAATATAAGGACTGAGCTTGATTTAGAGCGCGATAAGCTCAAATAAATATCGGTTAAAATTAATTTTTCTTTAACACTTTTATGGTAGAGTTGAAATTTTAGAAGAAATGTAAAAAAGTCCAATCATTGCATTAACAAAGACTATTTTCGTTCTAATTTTCATAACTGTTGGTCATAAGTTTGACACTCAGATTTAATCGTGTTAAATACTTACGATTTTTTAAAAATTATCCTAAGGAAAACCACTCTTAGATGAGTATAGAAGAATCGGGACATCTCTCGGTAGAGCAGTTCTTTTTAGCACTAGTTTGCATACTTGTATTCTCCAAGATATTCGGGGAGTTAGCAGAGCGTATCAAGCAGCCATCAGTGCTTGGCGAGCTTGTCGCGGGAGTAGTTCTAGGCGGCAGTGTCCTGGCAATTGTACCTTCTGTCTCCGGGATGATTGGTTATGACACCTTTCATCTGCTGGCTGAAGTCGGCGTCGCAATTCTCTTATTTGAAATCGGTTTAGAAACAGACCTTAGAGATCTAATTAAAGTCGGATTTAAATCCACGCTTGTGGCAATAGTCGGTGTGGTTTTGCCGTTTGCACTTGGTTTTGGAAGCATAGTAGCTTTTGAGCACATGGGGCTTTTAGGCGGATCAGACCCTAACTTAAACTTTCTTATTGCCCTCACCGCAGGCGCTACACTTACTGCTACTAGTGTTGGAATTACAGCAAGAGTCCTCTCTGATATGAACAAGCTTCAAAGCGGCGAGGCAAAGATTATCTTAGGCGCAGCAGTAATCGACGATATTTTAGGATTAATAATTTTAGGTGTTGTAAGTGGTCTAATACAAGCATCTTCAAGCGGCGATGGAGGTAGTGTTTCCACACTTAGCGTTGGCATAATATTCCTTAAAGCTTTTGGCTTTTTGATAGTCGCAATTGTAGTTGGAAACCTTATTTCTAAAAAGCTCTTTGACCTTATCGAAATGATGAGAGTAAGGGGAGTTTTACTGCTCAGCGCACTTTCTTTTGCGTTTATCTTTGCTTTTCTGGCAAGTCTGGTAGGCTTAGCTCCTATTGTTGGTGCATTTGCTGCCGGACTGGTGCTTGCAAATACAAATCAGTTTAAGACGATTGAGCATAATTTAAAGCCTGTTTCTGATTTCTTTACGCCAATATTTTTCATTATGGTAGGAGCAGCTGTGGATGTTTCTGTGTTCAATCCTTTCGTCAGCGAAAATATACCAATATTATTAATTGCCCTGATACTATTTGTGGTAGCAGTAATAGGTAAATTCGTCAGTGGTTTTGTAATATTTGAAAAGGGTATTAATAAAAGTGTAATTGGAGTGGGTATGATACCTAGGGGGGAGGTCGGGCTAATTTTTGCCCAGGTAGGTCTTACCTACGGAGTATTTAACTCACAGCTATTTTCAGCTGTCACAGTTATGGTAATGTTAACGACGTTTATAGCGCCTCCGCTGCTTAAAGTGATGTTCTCAAAAGACGAAGACGCTGCGGAACATGCTGCTTAGGGACAAGTAAGGAGAGATATATAATGAACTTTTCGAAAATAAAAAACTTAATATTAGCCCTCTCATTATTAGCTGTTTTAACAACTACTTCATATGCTGCATCAGGGGATTTATTAAGCGTTAACTACACCGTATTTATTCAAATCATTATTTTCCTCGCAGCAATATTTATTCTAAACAAATTAGTTTTTAAGCCTTTTATAAGCCTTGTGGACAGACGTGACAAACTCACAAGAGGAGCGATTGAAGAAGCTCACGAACTAGAGGAAAAAGTTAAGGCAATAATGGAAGATTATGATGCAAAGCTAAGTGAGGCCAGATCTTTGGCAATAGAAGAGCGAAATAAGCTCATTGCAGAAGGACAAAACGTTGCTCAGGAAATTCTTGGCGAAGCCAGAAATGAGACAGGCGCTCTGCTAGACGAGGCCAAGGTTAAGCTTGAGGCTGAGACAAAAGAGATAAAAGAAAAAATTAAATCTGATATTGATAGTTTGGCAGGAGAGATAGCCACTAAAGTTTTAGGTAAGGAGGTAGGGTCTTGATAGATTTTGCAATATTAGACTTAGTACTCGCAAACGCCTCTGAAGGTGGTAACACCTTTAACTGGGGTTATGTATTCAGACACACTGTAAATTTAGTAATACTATTAGGAATATTAGTTTATTTCCTTAAAGATTCTGTAAAGAATTTCCTACACCAAAGAAAAAACTCAATAAGCAGCGAGATAGATCACGCCCAAAAAACAATTGCTGAGGCAAAAAGCAAATACGAAGAGTATGCCGAGAAATTAAAAGGTATAGAAGATGAAGTTAATAACATTAAAGAAAGCATTGTAAAGCAGGGTCAGGCTGAGAGGGAAGAGATATTAAAGCAGGCCAGCATTGCATCTGAGAATATCAGAAAAGAGGCTCAGGAAACAATCAAGTTTGAAGCCGAAAGAGCAAAACAGGAAATACAAGATGAAGTAGTGACAATGGCTATTGCAATTGCTGAAAAAGTAATAAAAGAGAATTTAACTGAGACTGATAAACAGAGATTTGTTGAAGACTTTACTAACAACATAGGTGATGAATCATGGCGTCAATCGCAACACTAAGAGACCTCTCAGAAGCGCTGATTGAGAGTGCTAAACAAGAGAACAAGTTAGACAAGATCACTTCAGACATGGAAGATTTTTACGATGTTCTCTCTGGTAATCCAGAGCTTAAAAATGTTCTGTGGAGTTCTACCTTCGAACTTTCAGAAAGAGAGCAGGTAACAAAGGATATTGCTACTAATAGAGGATACGATAATCTAACAGCTAATTTTTTAGGACTAGTATTAGAGCTCGACAAGTTCAAATCATTACTAAATTCTGAGCAGACTTTTATACAAAAGTTAAGAAAAGCATCAGGGAAAATTATGGCCGAAATCACTATGGCTACAAACCCTACCCCGGAAGATTTGAGCAAAATAAAGTCCAAATTAACTCAGGTAATGGGTCAGGAAGTAGAGGTTACTTCCAAGGTTGATCCACAGATAATTGGCGGAATTATTGCAAAAGTTGAAGATAAGGTGTTCGATGGTAGTATAAAGACCCAACTTGAGAGAATAAGAGGTGTGCTCTCACAATCTTAGAGAATAAATATTAAGAAAAAAGTAAGAGTTTATAAAGTATAAGGAGTCTATACGATGCAGGAAACGAAGATTGAAGAAATTGGCGAAATATTAAAAAACCGAATTAAAGGTTATGAGACCAAGGTAGAGACATCAGAGATCGGAACTGTAATTTCTGTTGGTGACGGTATCGCAAGGTCTTACGGTCTTGATCAGGCAATGGCAGGTGAGCTCGTTGAGTTTAAAAGCGGGATCATGGGCCTTGTACTAAACCTTGAGGAAGACAACGTTGGTATCGCACTCTTTGGTGAGGACACCGAAGTACAAGAGGGAGATATTGTAAAGCGTACAGGTAGAATCGCTGAGGTTCCTGTGGGCGAAAATATGAAGGGCAGGGTGGTAAACGCTCTTGGACAGCCTCTTGACGGTAAAGGTGAAATCACAAGTGATGAGACAAGACAGATCGAGGTTAAAGCTCCTGGTGTTGTTTACAGACAGTCTGTGAGCGAGCCGCTTCAAACCGGAATTAAATCAATCGACGCTATGATACCAATAGGTAGGGGCCAAAGGGAGCTGATTCTTGGTGACCGTCAGATTGGTAAGACTGCAATCGCTATAGACACAATAATTAATCAAAAAGAAGAAGACGTATACTGCATCTATGTAGCAGTAGGACAAAAACAATCAACCGTTGCTCAGGTTATGGACAAGTTAAAAGAGCACGGCGCTATGGAGTACACAACAATCGTTGCTGCTACAGCAAGTGACCCGGCGCCGTTTCAGTTTATCGCTCCTTACACAGGCTGTGCGCTAGGAGAGTATTTCAGAGACACAGGACGCCATGCACTAGTTATTTATGATGACTTAACAAAACACGCATGGGCTTATCGTCAGCTATCATTGCTTCTAAGAAGACCTCCTGGACGTGAGGCTTATCCTGGAGACGTATTCTATCTCCATTCCAGACTACTTGAGCGTGCTGCTAAGATGAGAGACGAAGACGGCGGAGGATCATTAACCGCGCTTCCAATTATTGAAACACAAGCTGGAGACGTTTCCGCATACATTCCTACAAACGTAATTTCTATTACTGATGGTCAGATTTATCTTGAGAGTGATCTTTTCTACTCTGGTATTAGGCCTGCTATTAACGTTGGTCTTTCAGTATCAAGGGTGGGTGGATCAGCTCAGATTAAGGCGATGAAAAACGTGGCCGGTACTCTTAGACTAGAGCTTGCTCAGTACAGAGAGGTTGAAGCGTTTTCCCAGTTTGCATCTGACTTAGACAAAGCAACCCAGGCTCAGCTAGCTCGTGGTAGCAGACTTGTGGAAGCTCTTAAACAAGGTCAGTATGAGCCGCTTGCGGTTGAAAAACAGATTCTAATTATTTATGCAGTGACAAATGGATTTGTTGATGACTACCCGGTCTCTGCTGTTAACAAATATGAAAAAGAGCTCTACTCATTCTTTGAGTCAAGCTACTCCAACCTACTTTCTGAAATTAAAACTAAGAAAGTAATTTCCGATGAACTTGAGGAGAGCGTTAAGAGCGCTTTAGGTGAGCTTAAAAATCAACTAGGAGATCTATCTTAAACGATTAGAGATAAATTTCTCGATATAGAAAATTATGGCAAGTTTACAACAGATCAAAACAAAAATAAGCAGTGTTAAAGGCACAAGCCGAATTATGAGCGCTATGAAGCTGATATCAGCTGTAAAGCTAAA
>JBCCIH010000091.1 GCA_039028315.1 Thermodesulfobacteriota bacterium
AGAAGAGTAGGGCATAAATTTGTTAAGAGTTTCCTCACTTATTTTAAATCCGCGGTCTATTCTCTCTTTGCCGATAGAAACCATATTTACGGAAATAGTCTCACCTATGTGCTGAAGGTTAGATACAATTGTGCCAAGTGCCTCAAGTCTTTTGGTCTCCGAATCGGTCATCTCCATTGAATATAGTTTTCTGGCGTAGTCTGTGATAGAGTCATGAAGCATTCTAAGCTCGAGCTCACGAGAGACCAATTTCTCCAGATCTTCCTTAGTACCTGAGAGGACAGCCGGTCTAGCCATATTGGTAAGCCCTTCAATAAATCCCCCAAGCCTAACTGCCTCAAGCCTTATACGGTCAAGCGCAAGTGCCGGGGTTTCTAAAAGCTCTTTTTCCAAATATTTAGGAGTCGCATATTCAGGAAGTTTTTCAGGCTCCTCAGGCAATACACGCTGAATAAAGTTGGCCAAATAGGTGGTGAAGCCGATGAATATAAATGTATTGGCAATGTTAAATATGGTATGTGCATTTGCAATTTGCCGCGGGGTCTCTGCTCCGAGCCTGGCAGTACCTGACAGATTGGCGTATACAGGTGATATATCTCTTACAATATCTGCCAAATAGCCTATAAATGGAAGCCAGATCAGAACACCAAGAATATTGAATATCAGATGCGCTGCCGCTGCTTGTTTTGCTGCAGTGGGTTTTCCTATGGCTGCAAGTACGGCTGTCACGCACGTACCAACATTAGCGCCAAGTATTAATGCTATGCCCGCGTCAAGAGTGATAAATCCCTGAGACGCTAGCACGATAGTTATACCAGTTGTAGCAGATGAGCTTTGCACAAGTGCTGTAAATAAAGCTGCCACAGTTATGCCTAATAACGGGTTTCCCATATCTCTCATAAGCGCTATGAATGGCTCATATGTTCTGAGAGGATTTGTAGCATCGCTCATAATTCCCATTCCAAAAAATACCATTCCAAGACCCATAATAATTACTCCATATAGACGGATCTTTTCATTCTTTGCGATAAAATTCATGGCAAAGCCGATTGCGATTAGAAGTAGCGCGTACTGGGTTACATTAAATGCAATAATCTGTGCTGTGATAGTTGTCCCAACATTAGCACCGAGTATGATTCCGATCGCTTGCTGAAGCGTCATAAGCCCGGCAGTGATGAATCCGACCACTAAAACAGTTGTAATAGAGGATGACTGTATGACTGCGGTAGTAATTGCACCTGTAAGAGCGGCCATAAACCTGTTCTTTGTCAGTTTTGCTAATAGACTGCTCATTCCCTCTCCGGCCACAGCTTTAAGTCCGTCAGTCATCTGCTCCATGCCGAATAGAAACACTGCCAGACCACCGAAAAGGCCCATGACTATTGCCCACGTGCTAAAGCCCTCAGCCTGGGCTACAGCTCCTAATGACGGAAGCGCAGACAATAAACACGCGCCTAAAATGAGAATAAGAAGAGACTTTTTCCCCATATATTTATTATTCAGATTCATTTTTATTACCCCCGACGCTTAAAGTTTGAACAAGTCTTATAAGTGCCATCTTATATGAATTTAGATTATCATTTCAGTTGACCTTAGCAAAGCCATAAATGCTATACTCATATCACTACTTTTCGGAGGTAAGACTGATGGAAATAGACGAGACAACATACCAAGAGATTGCAGAGCTTATTCACAGCGATAAGAGCCCGGTTGGGATTGATGCAAAGAAAACGCATATACTAATTCTTCACAAGCTTACGCAGATTGAAAAAAGATTAGACTCGCTAGAAGAGCAAATTAAAGACAAATAATTTTTTTATAATTCTCAATAATATTAGATAGATAGCAATTAATATGGATATGTGCTAAAATAAAATCTATCACACCCTAATGGCGGAGGGTTATAGATGGCAACTATATTATCTAAACTCAACAGGGGAATTCTATATTCCCTAGTTTATTTATGTTTTATTATTTTCTTATCACATTCAGCTTATGCTGAAGATCTAACTTGTTTAGAACAAGACGTTATACCGATTATTACTAATGCCACGCGTGCTACTGATCCTTCAATTAGTGACGATGGTTCTCTTATTGCCTTCATTTCTAATGGGAATATAAACAATACAAATAGTGACGGTAGTGATGAAGTTTATCACTACCATACTGAGACTGGAGTTATTACAACAGTTACAAATGAACCTGCAGGTATAAATGCTGTTGACACTGCTATCAGTGGAGATAGTAGAATTATTGCTTTCTCATCAGAGTCAGGCAATGATGGTACTTTGAATCTCTTTATGCATGATGTACAGGCTAATACAATTGAGCAGATAACTAATCATTTATCAGGAAGTAGTCGCTCAGCTTCAGCAAATAGAGACGGCTCTCGTATATCTTTTGTGTCAAATGAAGACTTAACTGGAGGCAATATAGACGGGAACTTTGAAATTTTTCTTTATGACAGCTCCTCTGGCATTAAGCAAATAACAGATACAGTTGGCGGAATATGCAGAACTACCTCTATTAGCGCTGATGGATTAACCGTTGCTTTTGACTGTACTAATAATATCAACAATGGAAATCCGGATCTGAGTCGCGAGATTTTTTTCTATGACGACCTTAGTGAGACTATCACTCAAATCACAGATGGACCAAATATTGACACATCCGGCCGGCCATCGGTTAGCGCAGACGGAAATATTATTGCATTTTCTTCCACTGGAGAACTTGTAGGACCTAACACTGATGATATGGCGGAAATATACTATTATGATAAATCTAAGGCTGAAATAATTAGGCTAACCAACTCGCCGTTATTCAGCGATGCGCCTTCCGTAAGTCCTGATGGAAAGCGCGTTGCTTTTACTTCAATCCGAGACCCCAATGGAGAAAATCCAGAAAATAACCAAGAGCTTTTCATGCATGATATAGAATCTGGTCAAACGGAACAAGTTACAAGATCTGAAATGGGGACTGGCAGAGAATCATCTATAAGCTCTTTTGGTATACATATAGCATTTCTTGGTATTGGAAACGTAACAGGAGAACATCCTGATCTAGTCCGTGAGATTTACTATGCTAGATGTTCGCCACCAAAAGATATAAGAAATGTTCCAACTCTATCTGAGTGGGGTCTTGTATCAACCGCAGTGATTTTAGGATTTGCAGGTTTTTATTTCATTCGCAGAAGGAAAGTTTCAGCGGGTTAAATTCTTATTGATTCAAAGCATTTATATGTTAATGTGGTCATGGGCGGTTGGGTTTTCCATCCACTACACTAAATTAAAATTGGAGGCATTGCTATGTACAGAATTCTACTGATGGCGCTTATTCTTGCGCCAGCTATTTCATTTGCAGCAGAAGTTTATTCACCGGGGCCGGGGGCAGTTTGTGATAAGGTAGGCCAGGCCTGTTTTGATAAAGAGGGAGCTTCTATAGGCATAACTAAAGACGAGTTCGGGCAAGAAGCAGCTGATAAGCTTATGAAGAATATTGAAGAAGTTGGCAATGATTGGGATCCTACAAGATTTACAATGAGTGACGGTGTATCTTGTAACACAACAAAAAAGGTTTGTGATGATTCCTATGGCCACTTGGATAAACAGATGACAAAAACACTTTTTGGCGAGGATGCAGTTGAAGATGCGCAGAGCAGCGTAACAAAGGCATCTGTTGAAGGGCACTGCAAGCTCTACAACAAAAAGAGCGATAATAACAAGTATAAAGGGCCGTGCAAAATTAAGCAGAAAATGTCGGCCGATATGAACGAGTATTTAATAAAGTTTGATGACGGCAATAAATATGTGTTTATTCAATCACCCGAGGGTTATAAGGTAGAAACCCCTGATGGTATGTCCAAAAATATGGCTACAATGACAGATCACGGAGATAAAGCAGTATTTAAGTGGGGTAAGTGGCAGCTTACGGCCAAGGAAAATTAATTAAAAGGGGCTTCGGCCCCTTTTTTTATATATAATTATTAGCATGAGAACTCAATTCCATAGATATATGGCTCTCAGCATATTTTGTGTATTCTTCATAAGCCAAGTCACAATTACCTCAGAAGCTGATGATAAGAAAATGGATAGAAAAGAATTTAATGAGTCTATCATTACAGGCAATATAGAGTATGAAGACTGGATGTCAGATCCTGTTGCTGTTTCATTAAGATATTTAGGACCTTTTGAAGGTCGCAGCCAAACTATTCAAAGAACCAATCCAAGTGCTGAATCCTCTGATACAACCCAGGTTGTAATCATCAATGAAGGGCTTTTAGATGATTCTATAAGGGCAGAGAAATACGAATTTACTTTAAAAACTTTTAACAACAGGTGGGTTATCTATAGCGAAGAAAAATTTAGAAAATGCTGGCCGGATAGGGGGCACACTAATTTTTCTAAAAAGCCTTGCAGCTAAACGGGGGAATATAATGAGTCATGATATAACACTTATTGCAAAGTTTAAGATACACGAGGGAAAACTTGAGCAGATGAGAGCTCTATATGATGAGGCCATGGAGATGGTAAAAACACAAGAGCCTGATACAAGATCTTTTACCCTCTATGTGAATGAACAAGAGGCAGTCTGCGTGTCCTATGAAATCTATAAAACCTCTGAGGCAATCTTAGAAAATTTCAGACTATCGCAGGATAGGATACAAAGAGTGCTTGAGACCTCAGACGTCATAAGCTGTGATATTTATGGAGACGTATCACAGGACGTCATAGAACTCTTAACCCCATACGGGGCAAACTTTTACGGCTATGATAGGGGCTATAGAAGATCATAGAGAATAAAAGCAAGCAGGATTGCTCTTATTGTCCAGCAAATAGTCCTAATCCAGTTATAGCCAACTAGCTTATCAACTACTTGGGTGCTGAATTCAGTAGATAATTGTTTATGATGTCTCACTTGAACAAATGCTGTAGAAAGCCAAATTAACACTAACAATCCAAATGATATCAAGTAGATGTTATAGTCAGTGTTGGATAAAAAGCTGCTGGAAAGAATAACAATGCCGGTTAGCAGCTCAAGGCTCATAACCGGACCCACTATAAATGTAATAAGTTTGGAATGCTTTCTTTCATATTCTAAAAACTGCTCATTGCCCACGTATTTGAATAGAGGATAGTGAACAATCTGTACCATCCATATAAGTCCAGTCATGAAAAAAGTTGCTACTAGGTGAATAATAAAGATATAAGTCATTAAAACTTTCGTCCGCCAAAAAGTGCAATCTCAAACTGCTTATAGTAGCAGTCTACGTCTTTAAACCCAATTTCTGTAAGCCACTGGCACTGCTCTTCTACAGGTGAGAGCTGATCTTCATCTTTGTCTGGACGATTCTTAAATCCATCTAGAATATCTTCTCTGCTAGCATCAGGATTAGTCTTAAGCTGGTGTGCATGAAGGTGATCTGCATAATATTCTTCAAAAAGCCTCTCAACATTATCTGTGCTGGACTTTACATGCTCTAAGTTTAAGAATATGCCACCTTTGGTCAAAAGATCGTATATCTCATTATAAAGTCCTTTTTTCCTTATATCAGGCTGGTGATGTATGGCAAAGCCGGATATAACGACATCAAATGGTTTAAACGACTCAACAGCCCCAAGCCAATCTGGGGTAGAAAAATCTGCTTTTACAAGGGTCCAGTCCGATCTTTCTATAAGAGTCTCCCTGGCAGCGTCGAGCATGGGGTTTGAGAAATCAAGAAAAACACATTCCGCCATTGGAAAAGCGCTTAATAAAAACCGTCCTAATATCCCATCCCCACAGCCTAGATCTAATATTTTATAAGGATTTGAGTGCCAATTTCTTATAATTGCTGATATAATTGCTAGCTGAATCTCGGTTCCTGGAACAGCCCCGCGCTCAGATTCAAGAAAGTATTTTACATTCTCTTGTATTTCCCAACTGCTCTTTAGTTTATTCATGATTATTCCCACAAAGATATTATCACTAGATCCCTTGATTACAATCCCGATCCTATGATAATATGAAACCATATTCAGGCGGTATGAACCTTAAAGGAGGAAGTCCCTTGAAACTCAAGACAGCCATATATTCAGTCCTAATTATGTTTACTGCTCTTTTAGTATTTTCGTCTACTGGATATTCTCAAGAAAGCATAAGTCTTGGATGCTGTAAAACAGTGAAGGGCACTCCTGAATGTGTTGGCTGCGGTGATGGCGAGGCAAACTGCGCTGTAGACGGTTCACTGTGTGTTGAGACCAACTCATTTACCCTTTCACAGATCTGCATAAATAGCTCACTGGCAGGTGAGGCTGAGTGTCGGCCTGCACAAGGTAACGGATGCTGTGTCGAAGCAGAAGCAAAGTGTTCAGATGACGTAACCATAGATTCCTGTAGCGGACAACACTGGTTTGAAGGCTCCTCGTGTTCTGATGTCCCTTCATGTACACCTCAAGACTCATCTGACTTTCTAGATACAATCATTATTATACTTGCGGTTCTAATAGTTATAGTGCTACTAGTGCTATTCCGCAGAAAAAAGCCAAGAGCTTAAAATACTAGCGAAACTATTACCTAGGTTAATTCTTATCTATCCTATAGAGACATCTATAAATCTTTGAGATAATGTGTTAATTTATTCATTAACACTGTAGTTAAGGGGACAGTTAAATGAATATTTCGACCGTTTATAGTTGTTGTTTGTATGTACTTCTAATCTTTGCCTTTTTTATCTTTCTAAACACAAGTTCTTATTCTCAAATTGCGCCAGGTTCCTGTGAAATAGTGCAGCTAACAGATACATCTGAAAATTCCTCAAGGCCAAGAGTTTGCGGCAATGGGGGCGGGGTGTTGTTTCAATCAAATGCAGATATCTTAAATAACGGTCATGCTGATCAGCAGGATCTGTTTTTCGCTGATATCTCAGATCCTTTTTCACCAGTTTTTTACCAAATTACGAATACTGCCCAAACAAAATTTTTGTACAGCATAAGTGATGATTGCGGCGCTATATCATTAACTTCTGCAAGTGACTTTTTAGGAACAAATATGAGTAATAATCAACAGATCTTCAGGATAGATATAAGTAATCCAGCTTCACCTGTCTTTACTCAGGTAACTAATACTACCAGCGGTTTTCACAGATCAATTATAAGCGGCGACGGTACAAAAATAGCATTTTCTACACAGGCTGATATAACTGGCATGAATCCAGATGGTAGTGTTGAGTACTATGTGTTTGATTCAGAGAACCTAGTCTTACCAATTTCCCAGATAACCAATGATCCTGCTAATAATTCGAGCTCAAGTCAAGATCCGGTTATTAATCAAGATGGCCGTAAAGTAGCTTTTGTCTCCAGTGAAAACTTTGTTCCGCCGAACGTTGGAGCAACTGGCGTAAGGGACATATACCTTTCGATGCTTAGCTATAATCCTCCCAATCTCGTAGCTTCCAGTTTACAGCAAGTTTCTAATTTTCCATTTCAAGAGTTTAATGCACAAGATTTAGATATCTCACCTCAAGGCAATAGTATCCTTTATACCTCGCAATCCAATATAGTAGGATTAAATCCAGACCGTAATTTAGAGCTGTTTCTCTATGACATCCCCAGTAATGAGTTCTTTCAGGTTACCACTTCTAATATGCCCACGCCTACAGTCCCGACAGGTTTTCTAAACTCAGATGGCACTATGGCAATATTTAGAACAAGTAATCCAGATTTTAATCCCTTCGGTCAGAACAGTGAGCAAATCATACTTTCTGACATAAGCGATCCTAACAACCCAACCCATGCTTCCTTATCAACATTTGGTCAAGGGGAGCTCTTAGGCGGAATATCTGTAACTAACGACTTATCTCTTGTTACTTTTATCAGCGAGTCTGATGTAGCGGGTAATAATGAGGACGGCAGTCGGGAAATATTTCTTTTGCTAGCAGGTACCTGTCAAATAATATCTGTCCCAACCCTATCAGAGTGGGGACTCATATTTATTGCACTAATCCTAGGGATTAGTGGCTGTTATGCGGTATTTAGAAACAAAGTAGCCTCTTAATCTAATTTCTCTGCGTTTATTTCTATAATATTCCCGTCAATATGAAGCTGCGGCCACGGAGCAGGGCTATGCGGCGTAGATTCAATGATTTTCCCTCTCCTAAATATTTATATTATCTTTGCGATTATATTCTATAATATTTATAAGAATCAAAATTGTGCCAAAAGGAGAAAATAAATGTCCACGGTAGGTAAAATCCAAATAACTATTATTTATATTGCACCCAATGATATAGTAGAAGAAGGAGAGCGGATATTTGCCCTTCACTCTGATTGGATGAAGAGAACACATCCTAAAGAGGGAGAGCTTGCGCTTTTGCGCTATAACATAATTAAATCTCCTGAGCTAAGCGATCCTTTTAATCCAAACTCTGAGCCTACCGGCAATACTATGTTTGTACTGGATGAGATGTATGAAACACAGGCCGGGCTTGATGAGCACTGGCGCAAGGCTGCAGAGGAGTGGGAGGATATGCCTAAACTTATTGAGTGGTCGGCAAAATGTAAAGCAATAACTGCACATAACGGAGTTGCAATACAAGGGCTTTGGTGATAATTCCAGGAGGGAAGTCATGTCTGATTTAAACGAAGCGATTAAACAGTTCTATATAGCGCATAACGAAATATTTGCCGGCAACATAGCTCCTATGCAGGAGATATGGTCACAATCACAAGACGTTACTTATATGAGCCCAATTGGCGGAATATTAGTTGGCTATGATGCAGTAATTAAATCTTGGCGAAAGCAGGCAGAGCTTAATCTAAAAGGACACGTAGAGCCATATGAAATGAAAATAGTACAGGGTCAAGATATTGGTGTGTGCTACAACTATATTAGAGGCACTAATTATGTTTTGGACGGAAGAGAAGTACACCCCAATATCAGGGCGACTACTGTTTATAGAAATGAGGGAGAAAGCTGGAAGGTAATTGG
>JBCCIH010000092.1 GCA_039028315.1 Thermodesulfobacteriota bacterium
CCTTCAATAAAGCTCTGCTACTCGTCCCCGCCTTCCATCTTGGCATTTATAAAGTCGCTTAAGATTTTAACGTCCGTATTTTTAGCCTCTTCTACCGATCCGGTGAATACAATCTTTCCGTGATACAAAAATGCAATTCTGTCTGAGATCTCAAACGCACTTTGCACGTCATGGGTAATAATAACGCCCGTAATCCCAAACTGCTCCTGCATATTTCTTATAAGATGGTTAATTCTAGTGATATTGGGTGGATCAAGCCCAGTTGTAGGCTCATCGTATAGAAGAATTTTTGGGTTCATTGCCATTGCTCTTGCAAGGCCAACCCTTTTTTTCATTCCGCCGCTAAGGTCAGAGGGCATCTTGTCTTCAATATCAGGCAGCCCCACCATCTCAAGGTTTCTTGAAACGATTTCTTTAATTTCATTCTCTGGATAGTTTGCGTTCTCACGAAGCGGGTATGCAATATTTTCCTCAACAGTAAGGGAATCAAAAAGCGCTGCTCCCTGAAAGAGCATGCCTATTTTTTTTCTAACATTTACAAGTTCTCTCTCATCCATTGGCACAATGTTCTCACCCTCAATTATAACGTCGCCCTTATCGGGCTTAAGAAGACCCGTGATTTCCTTAAGCAAAACACTCTTTCCGGATCCGCTACCGCCAAGAACAGTTATGTTCTCGCCGCGCTTGATAGATATATCAACACCCATATGAACTTCTTTAGTGTCAAAGGATTTATAAACGTTATTGATACCAATTATTTCTTCTGACATGAATTGAAATTATATCCTTTAAAAATTTAAACTCTGTATTAGATTCCTACCCAGTCTAATTAGCCTTTGACAATTTGTCAAAAAAACATTTTGCTGAATTTGTAGATGAGTGCGAATATTCAAAAATGATTGACTTTTAGGGCATATAGATGTATAAAAATGTAAACCAAAAACAACTAACTGGGTTGAGTTTTATATACTGTATAACAAATAGAGTCTCGAACTAATAGGTTGTTTACACAAAGCGAGAAAAGGTTTATGAGAAGAGAAAACGTCCGGTCTGAGAATGAGCTTGAAGTAAATTTAAAGTTTCTAACTCAATTTATAATCCACCCGACCAAAATAGGAGCCATTGCTCCTTCCAACGACAGTCTTTGCGACTTAATGACTGACATGGCAGAACTTAAAGAAGTATCGAGCGTTGTGGAATTTGGCCCTGGGACAGGCGTTATTACTGAGAAAATTGTAAATAAGATATCTGAAGATACAACGTTTTTCGCAATGGAAATCAACGAAACACTGGTTGAAGCCACAAAAAAGCGATGCCCTGAAGCAACTGTATATCTAGACTCTGCAAGCAGTGCAAAAAAATACTTGGATATACATGGCGAAAAGGGTTGTGATTGCATAATAAGCAGTCTTCCTTGGTCCACTTTCAGTGATGATCTACAAGATGATTTGATGGATACAATTATTGATGTGCTTCACCCGGGAGGAAAATTTTTAACCTATGCTTATGTACCAGGTCTTATTTTTCCTTCAGCCAGAAGGTTTAGAAAAAAACTCCATGAAAAATTTGATAAGATCACCAGAAGTAAGATCGTATGGACCAATTTCCCGCCTGCATTTGTTTATTACGCTGAAAAAACTTAATAATTATTCATTTGACACCCATTTCAAAAAATTCTTGACATAGATATAAATTTATTAGAAAATGTGAATGTGTAGGCTTTGACCTTTCTTCAAGTTAATCGGAGAGATGGAGGATGAACCATAATAGCCGATACAAGATTTTAGAGTCTTAGAGTTTCCTAAATAGTAATACTGCCATCTAATATATCTATCAACTATTGACAATACTTATAACAATTCACATATTGCTATTAAATTACTAAGTGGTTTATGATAATTTATGAAATACAAAAGGAGGTATTGTGCAATGAAAGATTTTTCTAAAAAGATGCTTACCGTTTTATTTTTGATTTCTTTAACGCTAAGTGTATCAACTACGAGCGAGAACGCTTACGCTGAAACGGATGGGGCAAATCTTCCAGGGCCTCAGCTGGTAACTGATGCATGGATGTTTATAGCTGCATATAAAGCCGATCCGGAGGTACTAAAGGCAATGCTGCCAGAGGGGCTTGAGCCAAACCCTGAAGGGCAAGTGGTTATAAACATGTATACGGTCCCTGATGGTAACAATACATCGGGATTTGGTCCCTACACGCTTACATATCTTACAATTGAGCTCGCAGATCAGGACTCTTACATAAAAAACGCTGATACTACAATCCCTGGCAGGTATTTCATCTACTATTTCAACAGCTCACCTACCATGAGAGCATTTACCGATCCAGTAGGAATTCCAGTAGATGAGAACACTAATGTTCTGACAACTACTGAAGTAAAAGACGGAAAGCTTACTGCTACACTAACAGTGGACGGAAAACCAATGATTGTTTCTACAGCTGATGTTGGTAGTGAGCTCGGCAACTTTGGCGGAGGACACCTTAACTATTTTGGCCTCATGACCAAAGATGTGGATGGCAAAAAAGTAAATCAGGTAGTTAAATATCCTATTCCTTGGCTCGGCGGAGTTGTTGATACTCAAAATGCTAAGATTGAGTTTAAGGCTCCAGAGGATCATCCTATAAATAAAGTTAAGCCTATAGCTGATCCGACTTGGGCAATTTGGACAAAGGGAAGTTTTGTTTATCCACAGTATCAAGTTGTAAATTAGTATAGACAATCCTTATAATGGGCCGCTGAGATACATGCGGCCCAAAAACAATTTATCTATTCTTTATCGTAGCAAGTCCACCATCAACACCAAGCACCTGCCCTGTAACCCAACTTTGCTGGCTTCTAAGAAACCAAAGTATAGCCGAAGCTATATCACCGGGCTCGCCTACTCGGCCAAGTGCATGCATCTTCTCAGATTTTTTCAATATAGCATCATTTTCCGTAAGGCTTTTAGTTAAAGGAGTTTTGACCAATCCTGGCGCGACACAATTTACTCTTATACCATGGCGCGCATACGTTGCTGCCGAGGACATGACTAGCCCAATTACACCGGCTTTTGACGCTGCGATAGCTTCATGATTAGCCAGACCCGTAAGTGCTGCAGCAGAGGAAACAAGTACTATTGAGCCGCCTCCGGTTTCCATCATTGCTTTAGCGCTGCTTCTTAATGTTGCGAAAGCAGAGGTAAGATTAAGTGAAATAGTTTTGTTCCAATCCTCTTGTGTTGTAAGATGAGATGGTTTTAGTAGAATTGAGCCAACACAGTTTACAACACCATCTACTCTACCGTATTTCAGCACCACATCTTTTATGCATTCATCAACATCTGTAAAACTGCTTGCATCTAATTTATAGCTCTTAGTATTAAGTTTCTGAGAAAGCGCTTTAAGCTTTGTGTCATTATTTGAACAAGTAATCAGATCGCAGCTCTCGCAAGCGAGCATTTCACAAACCTTAGAACCTATTCCACCTGTTGCTCCGATTACGACATAAACTGGCCTTTCCATATTTGTTGTGTTCATCGATTAGTCTTTTTTCTCTTTGAAATGAGTTATTTGTTAAAAACGGGTGAGTGGTAACAACGGCCAGAAACATATATCTGGCCGTTATTTGAGTTTGATTTTAAGCATTATCTTCAGCTAAACCCCATCTGTGCTGTATCGCTTTCCACTGTAGAGCCTGATAAAGAGCGCTCAGTCCAACCAAGCTGTATATGATTCTACTTAGAATCGCCGACTGACCCCCAAATATTGTGGCAACTAAATCAAATTGGAAAAAACCTACCAGACCCCAATTCAGACCACCAATTACTAATAAAATAGCAACAATCACGTCTAATGCTCTCATTTTTACTACCTCCATATTTTTTTTACATATCTGAGGTTAGCAAATGTCTAAGTTTTGTCAAGCTAATTCCAAATTCCATGTTATAAATTATTTATAAACATCTGAGGTCGTTATAACTATATGCAAATATTAATAAAATATAAATACTTGTTTCTTACTATCTGCTAATAATACTTAAGAGTATTAAAATATCTCAACAATATATACTTGACGTTAGTTAGACATATACTATACATAAATACTTTGCCTTCAACTTTTATTCCTTAATTTTTTGATTATGCTTTATTTTGTGACAGATAGATTCAACCGTTTCCGATGGAGGCACTTTTGCTACTAAGCCCTATATATCGGGATCAAGCTACATTCTAAAAATGAGTGATTTTAAAAAAGCACATTGGTGTGATGTATGGGACGGACTATATTGGAGATTCATAGATAAACACCGGGAATTCTTTTCGACAAACCACAGAATGTCCATGATGGTAAGAATGTTTGACAGATTAGATACACAGAGAAAAAATAGAATTTTACTATTAGCTGAAAAATTTATTCAGGATGTAACTTGCTAAACGGTTTTTATATCAACCAGCACATAAAATCGCGTTGCCGATTAAGGATACAGACTCTCTAATCTCTCACTTCTATATGTAAAATTACTTTCTAGAGAAAGATCAAACACCTTAACAGCAGGGGTGGTTCTTGTAACCTCGATAATATGCGCAGGCTGGGTGCCGCCGAACGTAATCATTGCGTTACCGGTCTGAGGCATAAAATCAGCATCTCCGATAAAAAATGTATATAGGTCTTCTTCAAACTGACCGTATTCCCACACTATATCCACTTCTTTTGTTTCGGCGTTTATAGCGTACTCAACAGCTCTGCTGAAATTTTGGGAGTCTGGAAGCCGCTGATCAAACGGGCTTGCTCTGTTGTTGCCGTTATCATATATAAGGAAAGTGCCCTGATCTGTTATATCAGGTGCGTGCTGGTGGTATTGGAAAAAGAACTCATGATTAGATAGAGGAGTAAGCAAGTATTTGCCAAATATCTCCGGATCCCAGTTTTCATGCGGCCCAAGAATCCATATTAACTCCCCGGTTTGTCTGCTGAATTTGATTACTGCGTCTTGGTGACGGAAAGAAACAATGATTGAATCATCGCTAGTATCATGAATCACCGCATTACCATGAGACCAGTCTCTGGTAGGTTCAGCCATACCGAAAACGCCTTCATAAAGACTATCATATAATCCTAAAAGAGAGCTGTAATTTATCCGGTAAGGATCGAGTAGATCGAGCATTGACCACTCATTTACCACTGTTCCATCAGGGGTAAACTCTACTACTACATCACCAACAACAATAGCCGTTCCAAGAGGTGCAAAGGGGTCTGTTACACTAGTTGGATAATCGAATAATGTTCTAAATTCAACACTTAAGACAAGAAAGTTACCTGACTCCATCTCAAAAACCTCATGATGAAATGTTAGAGCATCCACAGGTATGCTGCCGGGGTCACCAATGGATGAACCTGCAGAATGCCAAATATTAACGGCATTTCCCAGCATATCCAGCTCTATTACTCTTTCCCTTGGCGCTAATAATAGTAGGTTGCCGTTTTTTATTCTTCTTACGTCACGATCTCCAAAACTTAGCGGAAACTCTATGTCATGATACCAGCACACATCACCCTGCGCATCAACAGCTATTAAGTAGCCGGCTGCTTCAAACAATGTTACGCCCGGTTCCATAAGCTCAGGAGTGCTAGTTACGCTAATTACAGGAAAATCAAGCGGTAGCTGCGGTGTCGTTACTTCAAATACTGCTGGCTCTATAAGCTGCTCACCTTCTTCTCCAAAAACTTCTACGGTAACTGTATAGTCTCTATCGGGCTTAAAACCCAAAACAGGATGTGCATGATCTGAAATTAATTCATCAAAATCAATACTAAATTCTTCGGTGCCATCGCTGACAGTTATTGATACTCTGGATAAGCCTGATGTCAGTAGCTCTAAAAGCCCGGCAAGCGGAGTGCTTGCATTTGGAGCCATATCTAATGTTGGAGCTTCAAGAACCGTATTAGGTTCTTCAGGCGGAGTTTGAGCTTCTATAAATGTGTCATTGTTACAACCTGAAACACTAAAAATACTGATCAGAATAAGCAATGATAAACTTTTCAATACTTTACTATCGAAGGAAAAATATCTCATCCGTGCGTCCTCTTTTAAAAATATATTTATTTAATTACGGAGAATCCGCATTAACCCTAACTCAATATATATCATATGTAAAAATGTAAATCAATCATTATCATCATAGTAGGTAAAATGAGGAATGAGGGGTGAGTAATCTAATAAAAACTTATGGAGCCTGTGCTAGCTCACGTAGCCAATTATAGTGTGATTTAAGTCCATCAATAAATCCTCCGTGGGCAGAATAAGGAATACCATATTCCTGACAAGTTTGCTCAACTATAACAGACATATCTGGATAATTAATATGGCATATCTGCGGAAAGAGGTGATGCTCCACCTGGTAGTTTAGCCCTCCAAGGTACCATGTAAGTAGTTTATTATTTCTTGCAAAATCCACCGTTGTGCTGATCTGATGAACAATCCAAGTTCTGTCCATTATACCGGCTTGTTCATCATGCATTGGAAACTCTGCTTCTTCAACACAGTGTGCAAGCTGAAATACAACTGACATAATCACACCTTGTATCATTGCTATAAAAATATAAAATGCAATCACATAAACAATCGGATAATACAAGGACGGAATAATAAAAGCGATTGTGAAAAAGAAGATCTTTCCTCCAAAAAATATTAGAGCATCAAGCCCTTTGGGACGTTTTATTTTGTGACCGTTTTCCTCTCCTTTGAAGTAAACCACAAAATCATCTATTAGCTGCCATTTAATCGCTAAAAATCCATAGAGGAACCAAATATAAATGTGCTGGAATCTATGGAAAAAGTGTTTCTTATGATGCGGGGTGAAACGAGCAAATATGCCTACTTCAACATCGCTGTCATGCCCTACAATGTTTGGGTAGGAATGATGGTAGTAATTATGCTTGCTGCGCCAAAAATATGAGCTTCCGCCAATTAAATCTAGCCAGTGACCCATAAGTTTATTTACAACTTTATATTTTGAGTAAGCGCCATGAATGGCATCGTGCATTACATTAAAAGCCTGTGCATTAAGTGCAAAACCAAGCGAGAGCGAAGCAAGAATGATACCCCAGAGAGGGAGCCCGGCGAAAACTATCAAACAATAGGAAACAACAACCCAGGATACAGATAAAAAGGACTTTAGGTACATGCTAAAGCAGTCCTTCTTATTCTTTGATGTATTCTCAAAATATGCATTTACTCTATTTGTAAGCTCTCTTTCAAACTCACTGTTACGAGCGAAACGTATTTTAGAATTAGACTTTGGCTCTTTATTCGAAACTGAGACTTCAGAATTAGCATTCGGCATTATTGTGTATTCAGATTACATAAAGCACGGCGCGAGAAACATTTAGTGTTTCCTAACAATAATAATCATTACTGTTTAATTTAAACTCTATTATCTGTTAGGCTGGAAGTGCGGTTAGTAAAACGAGCTTTGCTTATGTCTTATCCCCTTTTGTATTTAAAACTGATCAGAGTATATCACTTCAATATACAAGTACAATCCTAGCTTTGCTTTGAGAATCGAATGCGCTTGCTAATCAACACTGATCCTTATTCGATAGCTCTAATTTGAATGGCATCAATTCCGGCTCCAGCAATTATATCAGAGAGCACTACCACTCTATCTCCTGGGAGAAATCCCTCTCGCATCCTAAGAATCGTGATTGCATTCTGGATGGTCTTTTCCGGATCTTTGCTAAACTCAATGCGGTGAGCTATCACGCTTCTGTTTAAAAACAGCTGACGTCTTGTTCTGTTATCGTTGGTAAAAGCGTATATATATGTTTTAGTAGGTCTGCAGTTTGTAAGATACTGCGCCATTATACCCCTTCTTGTTATTACTAAAATGCCCTTTGCTTCAATGGACTCTGCAAGACTGATTGCGGATGCGGCAACACTCTGCTTATCGTCATGATTTTGAAGATTTCTGCTAAAGTTCATCCCTGGAAGCTGTTCTGAGGCAGTTGCAATTTTATGAATGTTTTCTATACAGCGGATAGGATACTTCCCAACAGCAGTCTCCCCTGAGAGCATAACGGCGTCGACTTCGCTGTACACTGCGTTTGCAACATCTGTCACTTCAGCTCTTGTAGGAAGGGGTTTTTCGATCATAGATTCTAAAAGGTGAGTAGCCACAATAACCCTTTTCCCCTTCTCATGACATTTACGAACTATTGTGCGCTGAATGTTCGGAAGATCTTGTAGCTCAACCTCAACTCCCAGATCGCCCCTGGCTACCATTACTGCGTCAGACGCATCTATTATTTCGTCTATATTAGCAACGCCTTCCTGGTCTTCAATCTTAGAGATGATTTTTATCTTTCCTACCTTATCACCTAAAATCCGTTTTAGTTCCTCTACATCACTTGCCTGTCTGACAAATGAAAGTGCAATAAAATCAACATTCTGCTCAAGACCAAACTCAACATGTCTTTTATCATGTTCCGTGATCGATGGAAGATTTACTCTTATCCCAGGCAGGTTCACATGGCTTTGGCTTTTTAGCATACCTCCGTCAAGGACCTTGCACTCCATAGTGCCGCGGTTTTTCTTTAAGATCTCAAGGTTAATGAGGCCGCTATCTACAGTTATCTTATCTCCTTCGTTCAAAGTATTAATAAGGTCTTCGTAATTAATGCTGAAAGATGAGATTTCGGCTTCCTGATTGCCAACCGACACTGTGATAATATCACCTTCATTTAGATGTATATCGTTATCCATACTGCCGGTTCTTATTTCCGGCCCCTCTAAATCCATTAAAATAGGGATTGAGTCTTTTATTCTCTGATTGATATTCTTAACTGACCTTATTACTTGCTCGTGAGTGTCGTGAGTGCCGTGGGACATATTCAGGCGCACCACATTCATTCCAGCAACGTACATCTTCATCATCATCTCATA
>JBCCIH010000093.1 GCA_039028315.1 Thermodesulfobacteriota bacterium
CCTTTATCCTTTCCGCCCGCGATTAAAATTATAGGCGGTGTAAGGCTTTCAAGCGCTTTTTGAGTTGCAGCAGGACTGGTGGACTTTGAGTCGTTGTATACATTTGCGCCTCCAAGTTTTCCAATGTATTCATTTCTATGCTCAAGAGGCTCAAAATGATCTATTGCTTCTTGAATCAGCTTTGGATCGCAGCCTAAAATTGCTGTTCCTGCAATTGCGGCCATAATGTTTTCTATATTATGAGCTCCTAACAGTTTAGTTTCAGAGACACTATAGCTATGGTCTCTAAAAATTATATTTGATCCGTCATACTTAATTCCATCTAGGTTTGATTCTCCAAAGGGTATTTGGTGAGATTTAACTTCATTTAGATGTGAGATGATCTCTATATCTTCGCCGTTGTAGATAAACCAGTCTTGCTCGCTCTGGTTTGAATAAATCTTAAGTTTTGACTGAACATACTCTTCAAAACTCTTATGATGGTCTAGGTGGTTAGGGGTGATATTTAAAATCACAGCTATTTCAGGCCTAAAAGTTGTAACGCCCTGAAGCTGAAAACTGCTTAGCTCGAGCACAAGGATATCAAACTGCTCTGCAGTGTCTGCTATCTGAATAAGAGGGGTTCCAATATTAGCGCCTAAAAACACCTTCTTACTATTTCTTTCGAGTATTTTTGCTATTAGTGTTGAAGTAGTTGTTTTACCATTTGATCCCGTGATGGCGATTATCGGAGTATTTATAAACCGGCTGGCAAGCTCAACCTCGCTAATTACTTCAGTTCCATTTTTTAAAGCTGTTTTTATTTGTGGGATGCTAAATGGAACACCGGGGCTTAGAACAATTAGATCCGCCCATAGAAAAGTTTCATCTGTATGAATTCCTGCCTCTACATCGACTCCCAGAGAAGACATCTCTGAAAAAACCGGACCTAATTTCTCACGAGTAGAACTGTCGCTAGCTTTTACTTGAGCGCCTCTTCGAATAAGGAACCGCGCCGTATCCTGACCCGTTTTGCCAAGACCTACGACAAGTATTTTTTTATCCTTAAGCTCCATTTATCTCCCTTACTATCTTAGTTTTAATGTAGATAGAGCAAAAAGCGCAAGCACAAGAGATATTATCCAAAACCTTATAACTACTTTTGATTCTGACCATCCGCTAAGCTCAAAATGGTGATGTAGTGGCGCCATTTTAAAAACCCTTTTTCCGGTGAGTTTGAACGAGAAAACCTGAATTATTACAGACAGCGCTTCAGCTACGAAAATACCGCCAACTACGATTAGAAGAAGTTCTTGTTTTATGATTAGTGCAACAGAGCCTATTGCGGCGCCAAGTGCTAGTGAGCCTACGTCTCCCATAAAGACTTGTGCAGGATGAGAATTGTACCAGAGAAAACCAAGGCAGGCCCCGCCTACTGCTGCCAGATACACTGCAAGTTCTCCCCCTTGAGGTATGTAGGGAATCTGTAGATACGTTGAGAATTCCTGATGCCCGGAGAGGTAGGCTAAGATAATATAAGTCGCAGTCGCTACCAGTATTGATCCTATGGCAAGTCCATCCAAACCATCAGTAAGGTTTACTGCATTTGACGCACCAACTACTACCAGTACTCCAAATGGAATGTAGAACCAGCTAAGGTCCAAAACTGCTTTTTTGAAGAAAGGAAATAGAACTGATGTGTATGAATAAGTCTCTGACTCGCTTCCGCTAACTACCATGTTGAAACCGTATATTTCAGTCAGTATGAGAGATACAAAAAGCGTTCCGAAAACAATTTGTAAGAGGAATTTTAACCTTGCGCTCATACCTTTTCCTTTTTTATACTTAAGCCAGTCATCCAAAAATCCAATAAGCGCATAGCTAAAAGTAAAGAGAAGTACAGTCCACATCACTTGGCTCGACAGATCAACCCACAGAAGTGTAGAGACGGCAATAGCTACAACAATAAAAGCGCCTCCCATTGTAGGGGTCCCTTGCTTTACTTTATGACTCTCGGGGCCGTCGTCCCTAATATTTTCTTTTAGCTGCTGACGGGCAAGAAATCTAATAAATACCCCGCCCAAAATTATGCTTATTAGAAATGCAGTCACACCCGCGCCAAAGGATCTGAATGTGATATATCTAAACACATTAAATATAATAAAATCATCTTTCAGCAGATAAAGAAGATGAAACATTTAGTTTTGCTCCTCATTAAGCGCTTTGATTACGAGCTCCATTTTAGAACCTCTTGAGCCCTTTACTAAAACCAGGTCTAAAGGTGTGGCCAAATCTTGTAAAATAGTGGCCGCTTTTTGGTGGGAGTCGGCCGCGAATCCATTATTAGAATTACCAAAACCTTCTAAGATCTTATCTGAAAATCTACCATAAGCTATGAGATTATTAACCCCTGAATTTAGTGCGTATTTACCAAGCTCAACATGCTCATTTTCGCTACCCTCTCCAAGCTCAAGCATATCACCTAAAACAGCTATTGTATTGCCGTTTTTATTCAGTCTTACAAGCTCATCCACCGCTTTTTTCATTGAATCCGGATTGGCGTTGTAGGAGTCATTTATTACTTTAAAACCTTGCGGCACATCTATTACCTCAAGCCTCATATTGGTCGGTACATAGCTGGAAAGACCGTCTTGAATCTGAGTGACGCTGCATCCAAATGCATGTCCTATTCCACTGGCGCAAAGTGCATTACTAACATTATGGAGGCCAATTCCAGTAATCTCTGCCGGAAATTTTTCGCCCTCTAATGTGATATTGAATCTAATACTCGAAAGATCACCTGATTCTATTTCGCTTGCGGTGATCATAGCATCATCAGAATTTATTGCGTAGGTAATTTTCTGACAGTCGAGCGAATCAGCTATTCTCTTAACCCTTGGATCATCAAGGTTAACAACAAAAATGTTATCTTGAGTGAAGTTTTGAACAAGCTCTCCCTTAGCTTTGGCAACTCCATCGAGACCGCCCAGTTTTTCTAAGTGAGCATGGCCGATATTTGTGATTGTCCCTATATCCGGCCGCGCTATCTCAGCTAGCCTCTCAAGCTCTCCAAAATCATTCATTCCTACTTCCACAACTGCCGCAGGATAAGTGTCATTTAACTCAAAGAGCGTAAGCGGAAGACCAATTAGGTTGTTGAAATTCCCGGTATTTTTTAAAGTGTTGTATTTTTGAGAGACAATGCTCCAGGCCATTTCTTTTGTAGTGGTCTTACCATTTGATCCGGTTATGGCAGCAAGTTTTAGATCAGTAAAGCTCATCCTCCAACCTGAAGCAAGGTCTCCCAAAGCCTTTAGACTCGATGGTACTTGTATTAGAACTTTTTCATTTTGATTTGAATTTAATTCGCCTTCAATAACAGCCCCTGCAGCGCCCTTTTGAAATGCCTCTTCAACGAAGTTCTCCCCATTAAAATTCTCGCCTTTAAGGGCAAAAAAGATCTGGTCCTTTGTAATTTTCCTGGTATCAGTAGATACACCGCTGAACACTGTACCGCTCTTTCCCGATAGCAGCTTGCCACTTGTAGCTTGAAGTATAAAATCTAGATTTAGCATTTCAGTTTCCTAGCTCTTTTAACACCTCTTTAGCAATTTCTCTATCATCAAACGGGTATTTTGTAGTGCCTATAATCTGATAGTCCTCATGGCCTTTTCCGGCAATGAGAACTGTGTCTTCTTCTTTAGCCAGGGATATTGCCTTTTTTATCGCCTGGGCCCTGTCCTGAATCCTGTGATAAGGCCTTGACTCATAACCGGCCTCTAGAACGCCCTTTTCTATATGATCTAGAATGATTTCTGGATTTTCTGTGCGGGGGTTGTCGGATGTTACAACCAGTATATCCGAGAGCTCTTTTCCAATCTTGCCCATTTGAGGCCTTTTGGCATTGTCTCTATCGCCCCCGCACCCAAATACTAATATTAGATTTCCTTTTGTAAGGGGCCTGGCAGCCACAAGCACATTCTTTAGCGCATCAGGAGTGTGAGCGTAATCTACTAATACGCTAAATCCATAAGAGTTTGGAATGGTCTCGAGCCTTCCTGGGACGGCATCAATATTTGATAGCCCCATTGAAATTGATTCAGCGCTTGATCCCAATGAAACTGCTGTAGCCACTGCGGCCAGAATGTTTGACAAATTGTGCTCGCCAAAAAGTGTTGAGTGAATCTCAACTTCACCATTTGGTGTATGTATAGTTGCCTTAATACCATCTTGTGAGATTATCGAATTTGCTGCATATACAGATGCACTCGTGTCATTTATTGAATATGTAAGAACCTCCCCTGGAGCATCGCAAACAAGTCTTTGCCCATAGGGATCATCTATATTTATTATTGAATATTTATTTTCTTTAGTGCTTTTCGCTAAATAGTTTGTGAACAGCTCTTTTTTAACTTCAAAGTAGCTCTCCATAGAGCTGTGGTAGTCCAGATGGTCCTGGGTTAGGTTTGTAAATACAGCGGCGTCAAACTCACACCCCACAACTCTTTTTCTATCTAATGCGTGTGATGATACTTCCATTGCTACTGCTTGTACTCCCTCATCTTTCATTTCTCTAAACATCCTCATGAGATCTAGCGCCTCAGGGGTTGTCATAGAAGATTCTCTTATTTTTCCTGCGTAGCGGTAATCAATGGTGCCGATTACGCCTGAGTTTTTTCGCTCTTGATTCCAGATAGATTCCAGCAAATAAGTGATAGTGGTTTTACCATTTGTGCCTGTGATTCCTGCCAGTGTTAACTCCCTCGTAGGACGTTTGTAAAAATTCGCTGATACCAGGGCAAGAGCCTCTCTTGTATCAGCCACCTGTATAACTGAGATTTCTTCTGAGCTGACTTGCTCCAGCCGTTCTACTAACAGTGCAGCTGCTCCATTTTCAAGAGCAGAGCTAATATAGTTATGACCGTCAGTATTCTCGCCCTTTAGTGCTGCAAATAAATAATCTTCTCTTACCTGATTTGAATCAAGGCTGATCCCGCAAACCCGTGCTTCTTCATCTCCTGTGAATTTAATAATATCAACACCGTCTAGAAGCTCTTTAAGGATCATATTTTTTGTTCAAGCTCAATTGAGCAAACCATGCCCTCTTTAATTAAATCTCCCGGCTGGGGTTTTTGATTTGTTACAAAACCGCTGCCCTTAACCTCTACCTTAACTCCTTGTTCTTGGGACCATTTCATAATATCCCTTACGCTCATGCCGCTAAGATCGGGCATAACTTTCATCCCAACAAGTTCTTTGTTCGGGCTCACGTCCATATGGAAGAGAACTTTCTCTGCAATTTCTTTAAATATAGGTCCTGCAACAGAGCCGCCGTGGGTTTTCTTGCGGGGCGCCTCTACCACAACTGCCATTACTAATTTAGGATCTTCAACCGGCGTAAATCCAACAAATGACGCTATATATCTGTCCGGATGATATCCTCCGGATTTAGGATCGGGTATCTGAGCAGTGCCTGTTTTTCCGGCTACTGAAAATCCCGGTATTTTAGCCTTCTTCCCTGTTCCGTTCTCAACAACATTTTGAAGCATCTGCTTCATTAGATCTGCAGTATCGTATGATATAACTCTAGTAACAACTTTTGGCTCGTTCTCTTTTACAATATTTCCCTCTGGATCAGTTATTTTTTCTATAACATATGGCTTCATCAAATAGCCGCCGTTAGCAATTGCGGAAAGAGCCGTCACGAGTTGAAGCGATGTAACGGATACGCCTTGGCCAAATGATATGGTTGCAAGCTCTATTGCTCCCCACTTTCTTGGACTAGCGAGCTGGCCTTTTGACTCTCCGGGAAGACCTATTCCTGTTTTTTCTCCAAAACCAAATTTCTTTAGATAGGTATAGTATTTATCTCGACCCATTAGCTCGCCAATCTTAGAAGCTCCAATATTACTTGAGTACTGTACTATTTCTTTTACTGTAAGAGTGCCCCTTGGTTTGACGTCTCTAATTACTGCGGCGCCTATTTTTCTTCGCCCGTTCTCGCAATTGAATTTAGAGCTTGGGTTTACTTTCTTATCCTCTATTGCCGCAGCCGCCAGAAAAACCTTCATCGTTGAGCCCGGCTCATGTGCATACCATATTGGAAGGTTTCTTCTATTTTGCTCAGGGAATTTGCTATAGTTGTTTGGATCAACGAAAGGATATGAGGCCATGGCTAGAATCTCACCAGTCTCCGGGTCCATTATAATGGCCATCCCCTTCTCGCCGCTCATCTCTTCAATACCGTCTTTAAGCTCTCTTTCAACTATGTGCTGAATTTGAGAGTCTATCGTAAGCACGATGTCTTCTCCCGAAGTCATGTCCTGATCGATTTCCTGAATCTCATTTGGGTCGCTTAATATTTTATGACCCCTAGCATCTCGTTTTAGTGTGATCTTGCGCTTCTTACCAATAAGAGAGCTGTCATATTTATATTCAATCCCTTCAATACCTATTGAATCAATATCCGTAAAACCAATTACCTGACCCATCAGCGTTCCGTTGGGGTAAACCCTTTTGGGCTCAGGTATAAAGCCAAGACCCTCAATTTTTGACTCTTCAAGTTCTTTTGCTGCTTTAGAGTCAGCCAACCTTTTAATCCATACAAATGATTTATCAGATGATACCCTTGTATTAATTTTCTTCTCTGAAACATCTAGCTTCTCTGATAATAGCTTTGCAGTTTCTTTAGGTTTTTTTACATTCTTAGGGTTTGCATAGATGGATTTCACATCGACATTAATCGCAAGCTCTTTTCCATTTCTGTCTGAGATAGTGCCTCTTCTAGGAAGAAGTGTTGATGTTCCATGATGCTGCTTTCTAGCTATTTTAAAAGCTCTCTCGCGGTCTAAAACCTGAAGCTCTAGCGCTTTTACACCGACCATAGCGAAAAGAGAGATGATAAGTGCAGCGATAATGAACACCCGCCACCTGGGCTTATCAAGGTCTCTTGCAAGAGACATTCTTTTTGTAGTTCTCTTGGGCTTCATTTCCTATTTTCCAACAACCCTATTTTTTTCAATGTAAATTATGTCTTGCTGAGTCGGGAACTTAAATCCTAGTATTTCAGCAGATTCTTCGAGCTTATCAGGCGCCTTGAGTTTCATGAACTCTGATTGCAAAATTCTATTTTCCTTCAATAGATCCTCAGTAGCTTTTCTATTTCTTGAGATTTCATATCCCAAGCTAACCTCTTCAACTTTTATTCGCACATATACTAGAGAAAGTCCGATTGCAATTAAAATTAGTACAATAATTCCCATAGAGAGTATTGAGCTTGCTGAACTTCTAGATTCTTTTTTTCTCTTTCTTCTACTTTGGCTCATACTTCTAGCCTCTCCCCAACGCGCATCTTTGCACTCCTTGACCGCGGATTGTTTAAAACCTCTGCCTCTGAAGGAACAAGAGGCGATTTAGTAATAATTTTTAATTCGCTCCTCTTTCCGCATCCACACCTAGGCATGTCAGGCGGGCATATACATGCTGATGAGAATTGCTGAAACTGCTTCTTCACCAATCTGTCTTCAAGAGAGTGGAATGAAATTATTACAAGCCTTCCGCCGGTTTTTAAAAACGGTATAGCCTTTTCAATAAATTCTTGGATACTTTCAAGCTCGTGGTTTACGGCAATTCTAAATGCCTGAAAGGTTTTAGTTGCCGGGTGTATTCTAGCAGGATGAAATTTCTTCGGGATTGCCTCAGATACCAAGTTAGCAAGTTCAGCAGATGAAGAAATGGGTTGATCACTTCTTTTTTGAATAATTTTCTTGGCGATTTTCCTTGACCATCTCTCCTCACCATATTCCTTTAAGACTTTTGATATCTCATCAGAGCTCATTTCATTTACCAAATCAAAAGCTGTAAATCTAAGGCGAGAGTCCATACGCATATCCAGTTTTTCATCCCTGATAAAACTAAATCCCCTCTCGCTCAGATCAATTTGATACGATGACATCCCTAAATCAGCTACAATACCGTCCACCTCTCCTATCTCTAGATCAAGCAGCACTCTGTCTATCTCAGAGAAATTAGAGTTTCTATAAATCACGCTGCTGTTGTATTTTGAAAGATTCCCTCTGGCAATATCAATTGCCTGTTGGTCACAATCAAGTGCAATCACTTTGGCCTTTTTCTTTGTGGCTTCAAGGATAGCCTGAGTATGACCGCCCATACCTAAAGTTGCATCCACATAGAGCCCGTCTTTTCTCGTGATAAGATTTTCAATAACCTCGTTCTTCATGACAGGCACGTGTATAGATGCCTTTTGTTCGATTATTGCGTTCTGCATAGTGTTAGAGTCCTTGTGCTGCAAGAATTTCCCTGCTCTTTTTAAATTCTTCATAAGCCCCGTCGGCCTCTTCTTGCTCCCAGACTTCCTTAGACCATATCTCAACCTTGGTCAGCATGCCGATTAAAACCACTTCTTTATCTATCCGTGCGTGTTGTCTTAGGTTTTGTGGAATAAGAATTCTTCCCTGACCGTCCATTGGGCAATCTACCGCTCCACCCATTAGGTATCTTAAAAAGGAAATTACCTCTTGTTTGAACTGGGGAAGTTCTGAGACTTTTCTCTCAATCTCGTTCCATTCCCTAAGCGGATATGCAGCAAGGCACTTATCAAAATTGGTTACAATGAAGATTTCACCCCCGTACTTCTCCCGGCACACCTCTCTGAACTTAGAGGGGATGCTTATCCTTCCCTTATCTGTCATCGTATGCTCGTATCTTCCTCTAAACATTGCTGCGCCCTATTGTGCCACTTCACGCCACTTTGAACCACTATATAAAATTGTGTTAAGTTTGTCAAGTAAGGTTTTGTAATTTCTCAATTTTTTATAAATTTATGATATGTAAAATAATGCAGTTTTTTAGGCCAACAATTGCATGTTTAATATTGTAAA
>JBCCIH010000094.1 GCA_039028315.1 Thermodesulfobacteriota bacterium
GCATGTAATCGCCAAAGAGGTCCCACTCAATCTCTGTAATTGTTTCTCCCTGTAAAATCCCATAGCGCTCAATATTATCTTTATACTCATATCTTAGATATTTCATTTGTTCTCCTTAATTAAGGTAAAGAAATATATAGAATAGGGGATTATACCTAATTTAGTATTTTACTTCTTTAAGGTATAGACCTTGCGGGGGCGCAGAGTAGACGAAATTTGTTTTTTCCCCAGAATTTAGTATTTCAGCAAAGTTTGTAGGTGTTATCTTACCCTTTCCCACTTGAACTAGAGTGCCGACTATTAACCTAACCATCCTTTTTAAAAAGCCTGTTGCCTCGATACAGAATTCAATCATATTGCTGTCTGTTTGCACTAGCGAGATGTTGGTAACTGTTCTGGTGGTTGTTTTTACTTCGGAGCCAAGCTGAGCAAAAGCCTTAAAATCGTGCTCACCCAATAAATATTGTGAAGCCTCTTTCATTTTTTCCAAATCAAGCTCCTGAGGCATAAACCAAACTCTATCCCTAAGTAGAGCCGAAGGTGAGGGGCTGTTATATATCTTATAAAGGTATATTTTGGTTTTGGCTGAGAACTGGGCATGAAACTGTTGATCTACTTCGGCTGCCTGTACTATAGATATATCTTTTGGCAGAACTGAGTTAAGTCCCATTTGAAACTCAGCGGGCTTTATTTTGCTCTCAGTTTTAAAATTTGCCACCTGAGCTAATGCGTGAACACCAGAATCGGTTCTACCAGATCCTAAGAGGTTAATTTCTTCTCTCGTAATATTTTTTAGTGCATTTTGTATTTCTTCTTGAACTGTGGGCCCCTGGGCCTGTTTTTGCCAGCCGCAGTAATTAGTTCCGTCATACTCTATTATTAGTTTGATGTTTCTCACAGCTATATACCGCCCTTATCAAACTTTATTCTAGGATCTAGATATACATATAGTATGTCCACTATAAGATTGGCGAGAACCAAAATGATGGTATATACAATAGTAATTCCCATGACCAGCGGGTAGTCGCGGTTTGAAACTGCTAACACAAAGAACCTCCCAATGCCGGGTATGGCAAATATGTGCTCTACTACAAATGATCCTGTAATAAGGAATGCGGTAATTGGACCCATTACAGTTACTACCGGAATAAGTGCGTTTCTAAGAATGTGTTTGGTAATAACCATAAAATTGCTTAGACCTTTTGCTCTGGCTGTTCTTACAAAAAGCGCGTCAGAGGTCTCAAGCATGCTTGCTCTTATAAGCCTAGCAAGATAGGCAGCAGGGCCTGCGGCCAAAGTTAGAGCTGGTAATATTACGTGGCTAGGGCTACCCCAAAGTGCTGCGGGTAAAAGCCTAAACCTTACTGAGAAGAAATATATAAGAACAGCTCCAATTACAAAGCTCGGCACAGATACCAAGGCTGTTGCTGTAGATACTGCCAGGAAGTCAAAGATTCCCCTTGGCCTAATAGCTGAGACTATTCCAACTATGCTACCTAGAGCTATTGATAAAAAGAGTCCAACTAGCCCCAGCTCTACTGAGACGGGAAGTGTTTCCCTTATTATATCGTTTACTGATCTATCTACATATTTATAGGAAGGGCCAAAGTCTCCTTTTGAAAGGCCCTGTAAATATATAAGGTACTGTTTCCACGGCGTCTCATCTAAATTGTACTTAGCCTCAATGTTTTTTCGGATTTGATCAGGAAGCTCTTTCTCCTCATCAAATGGCCCGCCAGGGAGCATCCTTAATAGGAAGAAAGTTATTGTTACTACAACCAGTACTACAAATAACCCTGTGAAAGCGCGGCTCAGTATGAATTTAAGAATCAAGCCCGCTTTCCTGTTAACCCTCTTTTCTTACGACAAAGCTTTGTTTTGAAAGAAGGCCCTTTGAGTCTTTTGCTATTATAGTTATTAAGTTTATGTCTTCTTCAAGTTTTAGATCAACTGATACAGGGACGTCTGTTTTTGTAGAAGGCAGTAATGCTACTTTGTCATCTCCAATAAAAACTGAGACGAGCTCAATGCCGTCTTGATCTTTTATATCCCCAAAAAGATTTATAACATTTGATTTTGTCGAAACCGGAAGATCTATAAGGTTAATAATAGGTGGGGCTTCAAAAGTTTCAACAAAAACCGGATTTACGGGTTGTCCATTTTCAGAGCTAGATGCCGTTTGAACTTTATCCTTGCTTATCCAACCTGACATTTGTTCATCAAGGTTTATTTTGATCCAGCCGTTACTTCTTCCGCTTGAGTTAAATGTAGCTCCCTGCTCAGATAGCGCGATAATAGGTGCACTGGAAAAACCACCCCCTCTAATAGGAGTGTTGTCTTTTGAAACCTTAACCTCTTCATTCACTTTTTTATATGCTTGTGTCTCACTGCTGTTAGGTATTGAGACATTGCTGACTATTCCATCTCTAAAGACTTCATCAAGTATCTGTATCTCAAACTCAATAGGAGACTCATTGTTCTGAACATTAAATGTAAACTCCGTTTGTCTTATCTCCTCTGGTTTAAGATTTTCAAGCTCAGCCCTGCCTTTTTCTAAAAATACAGTATCGCCTGATTCATTTTTTAAACTTACAACTGTTTTCTCAGAACTTCCAAGACCTATATTTTTAACTCTTAACACAAGCGCAATAGTTTCTCCAGGCTCTGGTGTTCCGTTTCCATTTCCGGATGAACCAAACCTTCCGTCATCAACTATCTCGTAGTTAAACGCGTACAATGGCCTGTCCAGTCCCGCTATGTTTAAATTAAAGTCATAGTCATCTATAGTTGTTTCGTGTCCGTCTTTAAACTTTAGTGTGACCTTGTCCTCTCTGGTTAAGGCCCACTTAGGTATTTCTATATCTGTACTCCATGATCTACTTTCTCCAGGACCTACTTTGCCAAAGATAAGTTCTTTGCCGTTTAGAACTAAATTCTCAGACTCTGTGATTGCGCTTAGTCTGTATAATGGCTCAGTGCCTTTGTTTTCCACCTCTACTGTTAACTTAGCCTCCTCGCCAGCTTTAGCCATTGGAGTTTGAGGGAGAATGTTAATATTCAAAGCCGGTTTAGAAGATGGTGATTTGCCATAGTCCCAATCAACGCCTAATGTTTGCCACTGATCAACTATCTTCTTATCTTCTTCTTTGGTTATTTTGGATATATCTTTTTGTATTTGGTTTAGAGCTTGCTGTCTTGTAGGAGTTTCTGAAGACAAAATAATATCTTTAGCTAACGAAACATAAAAATCATTCTCTAATCGTTCTCTTTTCTCTTGTTTTGTTAAAGCCTCTTCGGGAGTAGGCTCCTCTCCTTCTTCTTCTACCTTAATATCTTCTAGATATGTAATCGTGTATAAAGGCTCTTCCCTCTTCTCCTGGACTTTTTCAGCAGCATCTCCGTTTAATTTGTTTAGTCTAGGCTCTAAGTTTGAATTAAATATTATTGTATCTTCCTTAATGGTAGTTGGGTGAAGAATAATGTCTGGCGTTACCCCTACATCTTGGATTGAGATGTCACCGGGGGTGAAATATTTGGCCCTTGTTAACTTAAGCGCAGAACCATCGGGTAAATCAAAAATCTGCTGCACAGATCCTTTGCCAAAAGTTCTCTCGCCTATTACAACTGCACGGTCATTATTTTTTAGAGCCCCCGCTACAATCTCCGAAGCACTTGCACTTCCGGCATCTACAAGAACTACAACGTTGTTTAGATATTCATAATCCTTATCGTTTGCATGGTAGTGGTTAGCAGAATTGCCTTCTTTGGTTGTAACAATTACACCCTGACTCAAAAACATATTAGAAATCCTCTCGGCTTGGTCTAATAAGCCCCCAGGATTTCCTCTTAGATCAAGAATGATTCCTTTGGCAGGTTTTTCATCTTCTTTTAGATTTGCGACTATGCTGTTTAAAGTATTTTTTTGAAAGTCTCTGATCCTCACATATTTTATTCCATCATCAAGATCAAAAGTCTCAACGCTCTCTATTTTAATTGTGTCGCGGATGATCTTATACTCTTTGGGTTGTGCAAAGCTATCTCTATTAATATGTATAGCAACTTGTGTTCCTTTATCTCCCCTTAACTTACTTACTGCTTCTAAAAGAGACATATTAATTGTGGATTCATCTTCTATCTGCACAATCTTGTCGTTAGGTTTGATACCTATATTATAGGCAGGTGTTCCTTCGATTGGAGAAATAACAGTTAACTCGCCGTCTCTAATCCCTATAACAATTCCGAGCCCGCCGAAACTGCCTTCAGTCTCAATCATAAATTCTTTGTAGACCTCAGGTGTGATTATTCCGGAGTGAGTGTCTAAAGTTTTTAGCATCTCATCAATCACTGCGTACTCTATATCACTTACTTCATAATCTCTTGAATTGAGCTTAGGAGCCACAAAGGTAAAAATTTCTTCTAACTTATTAGATACATCATTTAGATCATTAATAGAGCTGATATCAAATGTTTGTTTGTCATTTACAACCTGAACTTCAACAATTGAGCCCTCTTCGCCTTGCGGGAAATCTACTAGTACTTCATCAGCAATGACTTCTAATCTGTCTAGAGCCTTAACCAGCATGTTTTTTGGTTCGATTAGTGATTTGTTGACGTAATACCTATTTACATACTGCATTACTATGTTGGTAATATTTAAATTCTGTGCTTGGCTGGTTGTATGTAAATTAATTAGACTGGGGGATACAATTAGAGTGTATGTGATAGCAGCAAAGAATACTGCCGTAGCAAACTGTCTTTTAAATTTATTCAAAAACCTTATCAACATGATTCTCCTTCTTATTAAATGAATTATTACCACACTATATACAGTATACAGTGGCAAGCAAATAACAAAGCATTAAAGTCTAATGAATGTATATCTGCGAAATTTAAATTATACTCTAGAAATCAATTTGTTTAACTAAATTGAAATAATCTATTATCTTGGACGTATTCCTGAATTGATTAAAACTAATACACCCCTATGAATGAAATAGCACAAATATATCTAATCAATTATATACATCATATGTTTTCTATTCTCTACCTTTTTATTATCTTGCAAACTCATTCTATATATAATCTGGTGTTCTTAGAGCAATGATTTATGAATTTGGTATTCTCAAACTAAAGGATATGCAGTGTATGTAGATAATTTGATTTAGCTGGCAGACAATTGTTATATGGATGATTATTGTTTGAAGCCATATTTGGGGGATTAGGTATAGTATTAATAAATCTAGTTAAACAAGCTTGCATTATTGCTCTTAATAATTCATATTAGAATAGTAATGATAAGCATTTCATAATCTGGGTTTTAATGATAATATTATATTTATATATAGAGAGTATGCAGATTATATTAAATGTTCGGAGTTTGATTTAATTTTTTAAGTAGTTATTGCCAAAACGGAGGAAATGGTTTTTTATTAGCGATTTCAAAAATACTTGACAATGTTTTCTATTTATGATGTAATTGCTTTAATTTTGAAGGAGGAAGGATGTGATGTCACCTGTCCCGTCGGTTCTCGGATTTACAAGAGAAAAGGGCTTGACAACTCCCTTAAACTATGTTGTAATTCTGAGCAGTCTAGGAATTAACGGGAGATTTGTTTTTTGAGGGAGATGGATGTTGGTAAGACTTTTCAAATCCCTAGTTTTATTTGTTATTAAATTGAAAGGAGGATGTATATGAACAAAGGAAACTTAATGAACAATACCAAAACAAGGAGGAAAGGTTCAATGCTACAGGATAGTTTATCCAAATTAAAGTACTTTTTAGTGCTTGCTTTTCTTTTAGTAGTTCCTATGCAGGCAATGGGTCAAAGCTTTGATTATTTACCAATAGTTGACCAGACTGACACAGGAGTAGACAGACTTGTTGTACCGTTTGATACAAGAGAAAGGGATACCTTTATACAGGTAACCAACACTGCATCAGAAAAGGTCAACATTCATGTGCAGGTTTTCGACGTTAATTCTATCTTCAGAGAGTGCGAAGAGTGTAACTTCGATGACATGCTTACTGAAAACGACACCCATGTTTATGATGTAGAAAACATGGTAACCAATTCCGGCCCAGGCATCACAAACGGTGGTGAGGAAGAATGTAGCCGTCCAGCGGGTACATACGGATTTGTAGTTATCTCACTTGAGGCTGGATTCCCAAGATCATCACTAATTGGTATGTTTAGAATTATTGATGAGGCTGGTTATGAGTACAGAGCTAACGCTGCTGGTACTGAAGATACAATCTTCCAGGATATTAGTCAGGGAATGGTTGTTAACTTTAGCCGTGCAAACGGTCATAACTTAGCAGATCTCATTGGTATAACTTATCGCCCTGAAAATGAGCGTTCAGTTTCTGCAGCTCCAAACATTATAACAACGTTTGGTAGTCAAAGCCCATTTGATGAGGTCTTAATTTGGGACGAAGATGAAGATGATACTTCATGTAGCCCGACAACATTCGCTTGTGCTGTTGGTGAGCTAAACAGAGGTATTGATGACTCTTTACCTAACAGTAGAGGTCAGCTCAACAGAGTTTGTTCCGACAACGTTCTAAGCAACAACATCGCTGGTTGGTTAGACCTACCATTCTCAGGATTTACCTGTGCTGGAGTTGAATGTAGAGCTCATTTTGTAGGTTATATTGGGCTTAACAACGGTGATGGAACAGGATCAATGGATTCCTGGTGGGAAGTTGGCGAACAAGAGATTCTAACTCTTGGCGGACCATCCATACAATAATCCTTTAAGGTGAAAACAATATGATTTGTGAACATATAACAAAATTTGAAAAGGAGGATAAATAAATGATAAGCAAGTTAAGGTTTTCATTAATAGCTGTTGTGATGCTTGTCCTTTTAGGGTTTGGTTTTCAAAACCAGGCGCAAGGCCAAGTAGGGCTAAACGGTTTGTTTTGCCCAGCTATTCCACACACTACAGGAATCTTACAAACTGAGATCGTAGGAAGTGGAACTGTAATGCCTAATTTTACTGGATCTTTAATTGGTACAGTAGAGAATTCAGGTGCAGACGCTGTTGCCGGACTTGATTGGCAGCACGTTGACGAAACTGAAACAAGAACACCAACACCAACAAACGAAACTGGATCACAGTTAGTTTCATGGTGGACACAGGTAGACGGAAGAAACACATATCTTCAGGTTACTAATGCAAGTGATAACGTAAGCAACGAGTTCTTCTCAGGAGATCTTGAGGTTCACGTTCGTATACATAACGAAGATTGTGTAGAAATCAGAGACTTCTGTGATACATACACAGGATATGACACACACGAATATAACTTTGGCGACCTAGTTGCTAATAACGGTGCAGATATCGGTGATGCCAACCTTCAGGGAGTTGAGGGATGGCTAGTTGTTACCGCTGTAAAAGATTGTGGTACTTCTGCTGAAACAGCACTAGCTCACAACTATCTAGCTGGTCAGCTGATCGTTCACGATTCAGATGACTATCTATATGGTGTTAACACATATGCTAGACAAGCAATTTGTGATACCGTAGATATGAGAATCCCAGTGAACAGAGTTCCTAATCCAAGCTTTGGAACAGGAGCTTTCTCACCTTGGTCAGAGCCAGGTAACCAAACAAATAGCATTGCAGAGGTTATTGATCCTCTAGTTCAGCTAGTACCAATAGAGGCTACTCCTGGAAACTCTGAGTTCAGCCCATTTGTTGCTATGGTAATAAGTGCTGACACAAACAATGGCGGATCTTACACAGGTGGATCATTTACAAACCTAGAGGATACAACTTTGATCGACGTAGGCGCTGGAGACGATAATGTATCTATACTAGAAAGTGGTGATATAACTGTTCTAGGTGCTCCTAACAGTGATTCACAGACTCTTTCATATAACCTTCAGTTTTATGGAGGAATGGACGATACTTGCCAGAGCTACGCTGTAGTTGCTCTTATTAACAACGCTACAGATACAGTAGTAGACGCAAACTGCTATCAGGCTGGCGGAGTTGCTGGTGATGCTTTTGATAATCCAGCTTGGGGTTGTGCAGTTATTCCGTTAATCGCTAATTCAGGAGCTGGTATAACACTTAGCGGTCAGACATATGATTTCTTCGGCCGTACAGGTTATGAACTTAACGAAACACTAAGCACTAACGGAACAGGAACATTTACACTTCAGGTAATCACAGGTCAAACAAGTGGATGTGCTGCTCCAGAGGATTCAGTTGCTGCTACAGTTAACAACTTCATCCTTAATGGAACAAACATTGAGTCAGAGTCTTGCCAATTCCCAGACAATCCTTCAGAAGCTGGATGTCTAAATGGTGAAGACTATGCTAAGCTTGATACAATCAGACCAGAAACACTTTATGGTCTATTCAACATTCTTCCTGGCAATGTTCAGGCAGGAGCTGATGTTGTACATATCAACTTTGCTGACGTATATGGACCTCCATACAGACCAGTTGCTGCATTCTCAAACGTATTCGTAGGTATCTATGATGACCTTGAGGATTTCCAGAGCTGTGGAGACGCAACAGTATGTTTCGAAAGATTAGGTATAGATGATGCTTTAGTTCTAAGCGACAACTTTAACCCAGCAACACCTACACCTACACCTCCACCTCCAACAACTGTGCCACCTACAATCACACCTACAACACCACCGCCAACAACAGTACCACCTACAGCAACACCAACACCAGGTGGAGGCGGAAGTAGTAGTTGTGCTATCGCTGGAAGCCCAGTTCAGCTTGGAACAGCATTGGCTAACGTACTTATACCTCTAGTACCTGTAGCCTTCGCATTCGGAGTTAGAGCTGTAAGAAGAAGAAAGAAATAAGATAAAATAGATAACAATTATTGGTGGC